>NZ_JAPVZL010000003.1:0-197917 GCF_041432365.1 Streptococcus sp. 20925_1_69 | reverse complement strand
TTTACTCTATTTTTCAAATGATTTTATATCTACAGTAAAAGAAAAAAGACCCTAAGGTCTCCTTACTTTTATTATTAAACGCGTTCAACTTTACCTGATTTCAAAGCACGAGCTGAAGCCCAAACTTTTTTAGGTTTACCATCGATAAGAACAGTAACTTTTTGAAGGTTTGGTTTTACGGCACGTTTTGTTTGGTTCATCGCGTGTGAACGGTTGTTTCCTGATACAGTCTTACGACCTGTAAAGTAACATACTTTAGCCATTGTGTTTTCCTCCTATTAGATCTAATATAGCGGATGTGCTAGCACCACATACCGTACTATGTTATCACACTTTCTTCATTTTTGCAAGGGAATTGGAAGATTTTTTTATTTAACGTAGACAATTCCCAACTTCCCAAAAGCCACATCCCCACGGATAATCAAGGTTTTGCTGGTTGGGGCTAGAGGGGCATCTGCCTTGGCTACACCACAGAAAGTTTCCACCTTCAAATCAACTCTCCAATGTTGGGGAACATAGATAACTGCATTGCCAAAACCAACTTCGATATCCAGAGTAGCAAAATCACCTAACATCTCTGCGTTGTCATAATATATCTTGGCATTGCCAAAACCAACTTCAACTTGGTCTTCTACCAATTCTTGGTCTTGCTTGTAGAAAGTCCCTGTACCAAAAGCAACTTCCTTATCTGTTAGAATGGTCTTTTTACCATCATACCACCATTTTTTCCCGTTCCAAGTTCTGTTAGAATGAGTAAGTGCGCTGACACCCATTACGATTAAAATACTAGCCCAGAACAATGACTGATTTGGAATAGGTAAGATGTCATAAAAATGATTAGCAATCATGAGAGCTACAAAAGTTGTAAAAACTGCTGATGTCAGATGACGACGAAGCAAAGCTTCAACTGATTGATAGGCAAAAAATGCAATACCAAGCAAGGGCCAAATATGCCCTCCAAGAGAAGGGATTCCAAAATTCCCCTGTAATAATACTAAGGCTGCCAATACTAGCAACACAATACCAAATACTTTCTTTTTCATGTTCTTACCTCATGTTTCTTAGATTTTCTTTTAGGAGGGATTGGTAATGCCGTGAGACATGAACCTCCTTGTGGGTCTGATAAAAGGAAATGGTGCCCGTTCCTGAAAAGGACTTGTCCACCGAATAAACCTGACGGATATTTGCGATAGTTGACTTGGATACCCGACTGAAATAGCGAGGAAGGATAGCCTCTAACTCATAGAGTTTAAGCCGAACTTCGTAGGCATCTTTCTGGGTATGGGCATAAATCTTGTTCCCTTCTGTCTCAAAGAAGAGAATTTCCGACAAGTTCAGATAATACTCACCCGTCCCCTTGTAAAAAATCAACCTAGGAGACTTGGACTCTTGTAAGAGTCGCTGTAAATCCGCAATCTCATCTGTCAAAGCCGCTGCCTTGATGACAATTTCAGTTCCCTCTAAATTGCTGTCAATTTCGATTCGTAACTTCATTCCATCTCCTTTCTGACTCTACTATATCAAAGCTAAAATAAGAAAACAAGAGCAAAAAAGCAAGTGGTTACTTTAGACCCGTAAGTGGTTCTAGGACCACCTTAACTTACAGGTCAAAATAGAAAGAAAAGCACACCCCACACAAGAGCACAAATATAACCAACTACTACATCCTTTGGAAAATGCACTCCACCTAAGACTCTCACTAGACCTAGGAAGGCTGATAATGTCAAACAAATCATCCCCATAGTTAGACTAGCATGCAAGCAAGCCATGGAGATAATGGTTGCTGAAAAGACATGACGACTGGGCATAGACTGACCAGGACTATCCCTGTCTAGTAGCGGTACAATTCCCCAAACTTCATAAGGCCTAGGAGCATTGATTTTCTTACGTAGAAGGGACAAAATCACAAAACCTGATGCAGGGATAAACAAATAGATTCCGACCTGTTTACCAAGTCCTTCTTGGAGATAGGTAGTAGTTAACAAGATTAAATAAACTATAGGCATAACTACTGTCATGAAGCGATTGAAAGCTCTCAGCAATCTCAGAAAGATAGGCTTATTTTCAATCTTACCAGCAATATGGTCATACCATTCTTGATAATTTTTCATATATTTTCTCATCACTTACTCAAATTTTGCTTATAGGGAAGCACTTGTCTTCTAGTATAGTGCAGAAAAAGAAGGCCGTCAAGCCTTCTTTCGATTTATTCTTCTGCTTCGTCTTCTGTAAATTGACTGTTGTAGAGGTCAGCGTAGAAACCAGCTTGTGCCATCAGCTCATCATGATTGCCTTGCTCGATGATATTTCCATCTTTCATGACGAGAATAAGATCAGCATTACGGATGGTTGACAAGCGGTGGGCGATGACAAAGGAAGTTCTGCCCTCCATCAAACGATCCATAGCTTTCTGAATCAATTCCTCTGTACGGGTATCAACAGAAGAAGTCGCCTCATCTAGGATTAGGAGTGGTGCATCTTTCAGCAAAGCACGAGCGATAGTCAAGAGTTGTTTTTGTCCGACAGACAAGGTCACTGTATCGTCCAAGACGGTATCGTAACCATCTGATAGGGTCATGATAAAGTGGTGAATCCCCACAGCCTTGCTGGCTTCAATCACGCGCTCATCACTAATATCCTTTTGGTTATAGATAAGATTGTCTCGGATAGTGCCTTCAAAGAGCCAAGTATCCTGCAAGACCATTGAAAAGGCATCGTGTACTTCCGAACGCTTCATCTCTTTGGTATCCACACCATCGATGCGGATACTTCCCTTATCAAGCTCATAGAACTTCATCAAAAGATTGACAATGGTTGTCTTCCCAGCTCCGGTCGGTCCGACAATAGCAACCTTTTGACCTGCATGAGCGGTCGCAGAAAAGTCATGGATAATAGTTCTCTCTGGTGTATAACCAAAGGAGACTCGATCAAAGACTACTTGACCTTTCATATCGCTCAATTGTCTTTCTTTATGGGATTCGTCTTCCATTTCCGCTTCAGCTAGGAATTCAAAGACACGTCCCATGGCTGCACTAGCCTGCTGAAGACTGGTAATCCCTTGGGCAATTTGTGAAAGAGGCTGAGAAAAGATACGAACGTAGGCCATAAAGGCAACGATAATCCCGATACTGATGTGTCCATTTAAAGCCAAGGCTGCACCAACGATAATCACCAAGGCATAGCTAAAGTTCCCAATAAACATCATAATCGGCATCATAATCCCTGAAATAAACTGAGATTTCCAGATACTATCATACAGACGATGATTTAATGTTGCAAATTCTTCTTTCGTACTTTCGATGGCATTGTAACTGGTCACCACATTATGGCCAGAGTACATTTCTTCCACATAGCCATTGACAGCTGCCAAATCCTGTTGCTGACTCTTAAAGAAGCCCTGGGATTTACCCATAAAGACAGACACGAAAGCAAAACCGATAAGAGTTGACACAACCGTCACCAAAGCTAAAATCCAGTTCATGCCAAACATGGTTACTAAGACCGCCACGACCAGTAAACTAGATGAGAGAACTGTTCCTAGACTTTGATTGAGGGACTGAGCTGCAGTGTCAACGTCATTGGTTACACGAGACAAGGTATCCCCTTGAGAATGTCCATCAAAATATCTCAATGGTAGGCGATTAATTTTATCTGCAATGGCTGTTCTCAAACGCTCTGAAAAACGTTGAATAGCTGTTGTAAACAGAAAGGCCTGCAAATAATTTGATAGAAGTCCAATCACATAAATCACGGCCAAAAAACCACCAATAGCTGCAACCGCCGCGACATCCACACTTGTTGCCAGACCACTGGCAATGATATTGGTCATTTCCTTGATTCGGGTTGGGCCATAAACAGTAATGATATTGGATAAGATTGTTGCTAGAAAGGCTATCAGCAGAGCAAACTGGAGACCTGCAAGATAGGGTTTACTCTGTTTCAAAAGAGACATTTTCTTATTTTCCATGTTCCAATTCCTCCTTCGATAGTTGTGAATAGGCAATTTCTTGGTAAACTTCGTTATTAGCTAGAAGTTCCTTGTGGGTGCCTTGTCCCACGACTTTACCTTGATCTAAGACCAAAATCAAATCTGCATCCATAATCGTTGAGATGCGCTGTGCGACAATGAGCTTGGTCATAGACTTAGTTTTTTCAGCTAAATCTTGACGTAAAACTCGATCTGTCTTGTAGTCCAAGGCTGAGAAGGAATCATCAAAGATGAGGATTTCTGGTTTCCGCGCCAAGGCACGCGCAATAGCCAGACGCTGTCTTTGACCACCTGAGAAGTTGGTTCCTCCTTGGGCCACTTCTGACTCTAAGCCCGCTTCCTTGTCTTCGATAAAGTTCTTAGACTGGGCCAATTCCAAGGCTTGCCACATAGCTTTCTCACTAAGTGGTGTTTCTTGACTCTGTCCAAAGTCTAAATTGTCCTTGATATCACCTGAAAAGAGAACCGCTTTCTGAGGAATATAACCAACCTTGTTGCGCAAATCTTCTAAGACATAGTCTTGAACATTGACACCGTCCACCAGAATTTCTCCTTCTGACACATCGTAGAAACGTGGAATCAGATTGACCAGAGTTGATTTACCAGAACCAGTTGACCCAATAAAGGCCACTGTTTGACCCGCTTCTGCTCTAAAGCTAACATTCTCAATAACCGCCTCCGAATTTGCCGCATAGCGGAAGGTCACATCCTTAAACTCGACCTGACCTTTGAGGTTTTCATCAGCCAGCTGCACTTGAGCAGGGTTTTGAATAGAAGAATGCAAATCTAAAACTTGATTAATCCGCTTAGCAGAGACCATAGTTCGGGGAAGAACGATGAAGAGTGCTCCCATGAGAAGGAAGCCCATGACAACCTGCATGGCATAAGACATGAAAACAACCATGTCACTAAAGAGAGGCAGACGCTCTGTTGGAGCAGCATCGTTGATTACATAGGCCCCAATCCAGTAAATCGCCACACTCAAACCACTTGAAATCCCCATCATGATAGGGTTCAAAATAGCCATAAGACGGTTGACAAACAAATTCAAACGTGTCAGCTCATCATTTGCTGTTGCAAATTTTTCATCTTGGTACTTTTCAGCATTGTAGGCACGAACAACGCGAATACCTGTTAAACTCTCGCGAGTGATACTGTTCAGTTTATCAGTCAGTCCCTGAATTAAGGACTGTTTTGGAAAGGCTAGCGTCATCAAAACTGTCGTCATCAAAACGTTGACAATTACTGCCACAAGTACGGCCCAGAGCCAGTATTCTGAATGGCCTAAAATCTTCCCGATAGCCCAGATAGCCATAATCGGACCACGCGTAACCACTTGCAAGCCCATGGTGATCAGCATCTGAACTTGGGTAATATCATTAGTGGTACGAGTTAAGAGACTAGGAATAGAGAATTTCTTAATCTCTGTCTGCGAGTAATCTAAAACTCGGTTAAAAATATCACTTCTCAGCCTACTAGTATAGGAAGCGGCCACTCTGGATGCAAAAAATCCAACTGCGACTGCGGACAAGAAGGCAAAAAAGGACATTCCGACCATCATACCTGCTGGTTGCCATAACTCATCCAAGTTGGTTCCTTGACTTCCTAGCAAATCCGTGATTTTAGAGATATAGGTCGGCACTTCTAACTCTAGGTAAACTGAAAAGCAGGTAAAGAGAATGGCTAGAAAAATCATCCCCCATTCTTTCCCACTAATTCGTTTAGCTAATTTCTTCATTCTCTCCTCCTATTCTCTTGATATTTTCCTGTAGTTGAGCAAGGACTTTCTCAAAAATCAGCAATTCATCTTCATCAATGTCTTCCATCAACTGCTTGTCTATTCGTTCAAAAAAAGCCTTGACCTGTTGCATCTGAGAACGTGCTTTGCCCGTCAAACGAACAAATTTTGCCCGCTTATCGCTAGGACTCGCCTCCAATTCCACCAAACCATTTTGCACCATACGCTTGACCAAATTACTAGCAACAGACTTGCTAATATTGAGTTCCTGCTCGATATCTTTAATCAAGACCAAGTCTTGGTTTTTCTCACGATTATCCAAAAAACGTACAACCTGACCTTGAGGCCCACCCATAAATTCAATACCACAACGTTTGGCTTCCTTTTGCACCATCAGGTGAATCTGATGACCAAAACGCTTAAAGACTAACATCGGTTTATCCATACTAACTCCTTTCTAACCATCACATTTAGTTCTCCTAGGAACTAAATAAGTTTTCATGAGAACTATTTTACCACTTTGAAAAGAGATGTCAAGAAAAAGTTTCCTAGAGAACTATTTTAGTTTAAATTGACATTAGGCAATATTTTTTATATAATAAGCACTTACTACTGTGGATAGAAATCCATTCACTTAATGAAGGAAGAAAACTTTCAAATGAAACCAGAAGAACAAAGAGTTTTAGGAATCTTAGCAACCATTTTTGGAGCCATCGCACTTTTAGGATCCTGGATCCCGTTTATTAACTATCCATCGTTGTTCATCGGCATCGTCGCATTTATCTTGGGGATTATCGGCCTTATCATCAACATCAAAAAACGGAAAACAATGGCTATTATCGGAACATCCCTGGCAGTTGCCTCTGTTGTACTTTTCTTTACGACTCAGGTACTATACGCTGATGTCTACAAAGAGTATGCCAAGGAGTTTAACCGTTCCTACATGGATACGAGTGCCTCAATGGAACGCGAAGAAAAAAGCGGCTTGACAGACGATACCTCCGCCTGGACCCAAGAACAGTTCGACGCCTTAATCGAAGGTGACCTTGACAACAAAGGAAAAGGTGGTACCAACTACGAGGATATTATCAACAAACACGGAAAGCCAGATTCCGAGTTTGACTTCACTCTTGGGGGTTACAATACGAAAAAAATCACCTATATCTCCATTGGAGACAAGACCAAAACTGTTACCTTAACTTTTGCAAAAGATGACAATGGAGAGCTCTTGCTCGTCCAAAAACATCAGTCGATCTAGGTCTAGAAAAAAGCAATCAACAAAACGATTCTGAAACCTGAGTCTAAGTTCAAATATCAAAAAAACGAACAGCTAGTAAAACTGTTCGTTTTTCTATTAGAATCCATCTACGTTTGTGTAGATTTTTTGTACGTCTTCGTCGTCTTCAAGAACGCTGTAAAGTTTTTCAAAGGTTTCAAGGTCATCGCCTGACAATTCCACTTCTGACTGAGGAATCATTTCCAATTCAGTCACTTGGAATTCTTCGATACCTGACTCACGAAGGGCAACGATAGCCTTATGAAGGTCAGTTGGAGCTGTGTAAACTGTGATTGTCCCTTCTTCTGCTTCTACATCGTCCACATCCACATCTGCTTCTAGCAATTGCTCAAAGACCGCGTCCGCATCTTCACCTGCAAATACAATAACACCCTTGTTATCGAAGAGGTATGAAACAGAACCTGAAGCGCCCATGTTTCCGCCATTTTTACCAAAAGCTGCACGGACGTTGGCCGCTGTACGGTTGACATTTGAAGTCAAAGTATCAACAATCAGCATAGAACCATTTGGTCCAAAACCTTCGTAACGTCCTTCTGTAAAGGTTTCGTCTGTGTTTCCTTTTGCTTTATCAATCGCTTTATCAATAACGTGTTTTGGCACTTGGGCTTGTTTAGCACGGTCGATAACGAATTTCAAAGCAGAGTTTGATTCTGGATCTGGATCACCTTTTTTAGCTGCTACATAGATTTCTACACCAAATTTTGCATATACTTTAGAGTTAGCTCCATCTTTAGCCGTTTTCTTGGCTACGATATTGGCCCATTTACGTCCCATTAGGAATCTCCTTTTTTCACATTTTAATCTTTCTTATTATAACACAAGTTTTTTCGATTTTCACTAGAGGAAATAGATTTTATTCAGTAAATCAAGCTAGGATGACACTTTGGTTGCCAAAATTTCCTTGCCTTCTTTTATCAAGGGGTGACGAAACAGTGAGAAGTACAGCTGAATGGTCATGGCAACCCAGATTAGGGGTTCGCAAAGGATAACTCCCCTATAGCCTGTCCAAGGGATAATCATGACCACAAAAGCAATCTTCCCGATTAGTTCTATAAAGCTAGAAACCATAGGAAGGACCTTTTGTCCCAACCCCTGCAAACAATTGCGATAAATCAACAAGAGACTCAAAATAGGATAAAAGGCTGAACTAATTTGCAGATAGAGACTTCCATTTTCTACCAAGTAGCTATCCGTCGAACTAGCCAAGAAGGAAACCAAGGTTGGACTGGCAAAAAAGAGGAAGACACATACAAAAATTGCCCAGGACATACTTAAACGACTGCCAATTCGTAGACCTTGAACAATGCGGTCTGGTCGCTTAGCTCCTAGATTCTGAGAAGCAAAGGTCGTCATCGAGGCAGAAATAGCGGTCATAGGAAGAAAGGCAAAGGCCATAATGCGTCGAGCTGCCGTCTGGGCACTAATAATTACGGCACCAAAGGTATTAACAGAAGACTGCAAAATAACACTGCCAATGGACACAATTGAACTCATCAAGCCCATAGCCAAACCTTGCTCCAAAAGATCCGCATACAAGGCCTTGTCCCATTTGAAATGCTTGAGTTGAGGCAAAAGTTCTGGCACACTCTTACGAATATAATAAAAGCAGAGAACCGCTGATAAGCCTTGCGAAATAATGGTAGCAAGTCCCGCGGATTGAACTCCCAGATGCAATTGCGTAATAAAATAGAGATCCAGAGCTACATTAACCAGAGCAGAGAAAATCAGAAAACCAAGGGCAGCTAGACTGTCCCCAATAGACCGCAGCAAGCCTGCAAAAAGATTATAGGCAAAGCTGACACCGACACAGGTCACAATCATAGAAATGTATTGATAAGATTGAGGAAGGATTTCAGCAGGAGTATCTAGGTATTGCAAGAGAGGATACAAACCAAGAAAGCCCAGCAGCATGACCACAATACTCAAAAGAGCACCTAAAATCCAAGTTGCTGCTACTGCTTCCTTGATTTTAGTGAAATTCCGAGCTCCATAATAGCGGGCAATGACAATTCCCATGCCATTGCCAACACCAAGAGTAAAACCCACAATCAGGTCAAAAATCGCTGTCGTCGCCCCTACTGCAGCCAAGGAACCTTGACCCAGAAATCGCCCAACAATCAAGACATCAGCAGTATTATAGAGCTGTTGAAAAATATTTGATAGCAAGATTGGGAAGGCGAAGCTTAAGAGCGAGGGAAGAATCGGACCATGTATCAGGTCCACTGTTCGTTTTTTATTCATAAGGCTATTATATCAGCTTTCTAGAGGAGCGACAAGAAACAGCAAACTATGCGTGAGCTGAGAACCAGAGCAAAGCAACGAAAAAGCAGTGGATTTCTCCACTACTTTGACAGCTTATTCTTCAATTTCGATTTCAAGTTCGTCGCCTAGGTCAAGTGTAACTTCTTCATTCACTGCTTCTTCTTTCTTTGGCTCATCTTTTTTGTTTTCAGTATCTTGTTCTAAAGATTCTTCTCCATCAATCAAGCCAAATTTAGAACGGACTTGCTTATCAATTTCATCAAAGATTTCTGGGTGCTCTGCCAAGTATTTTTTAGCATTTTCAGAACCTTGCCCAATTTTCTCATCTTTGTATGAGTACCAAGCTCCTGCTTTTTTGATGATGTCCAAATCGCTTGCGATCTTCAAAAGCTCACCAGTCTTAGAAATCCCTTCTCCGTACATGATTTCAACGAAAGCTTCCTTAAATGGTGGAGCCACCTTGTTTTTCACGACCTTGATCTTAGTTTCTTTACCGACATTGGTGTCTTTTTGGTCACCAGTTCCTTTGATTTGTGTGCTTCCACGAACATCCAAACGGACTGATGCGTAGAATTTCAGAGCACGTCCACCAGGAGTTGTTTCTGGATTTCCAAACATCACCCCAACTTTTTCACGTAATTGGTTGATAAAGATGGCAATAGTTTTGGTTTTATTGATAGAAGCACCAAGTTTACGCATAGCCTGGCTCATCATACGAGCCTGCAAACCAACGTGGCTATCTCCGATATCTCCATCAATTTCCGCACGAGGTACAAGGGCAGCAACTGAGTCAACTACGACAAGGTCCACAGCACCTGAATCAATCAATTTTCCTGCAATCTCAAGACCTTGCTCTCCTGAGTCTGGTTGTGACAAGAGCAATTCGTCAATGTTGACACCAAGAGCCGCAGCATAAGCTGGATCGAGGGCATGTTCCGCATCGATAAAGGCAGCAATCCCACCTTCTTTTTGAGCTTGTGCAACTGCATGAAGGGCAACCGTTGTCTTACCAGATGACTCTGGCCCATAGATTTCGATGATACGTCCCTTAGGATAACCACCTGAACCAAGGGCAATGTCAAGGGCCAAAGAACCTGAACTCATCACTTGCACCTTTTGCTCGGCACGTTCACCCAAACGCATGATTGAACCCTTACCAAAGTCTTTCTCAATCAATTTAAGAGCATCATTCAAGGCTTTTTCACGTTCTGCCCCGAATTTTTTCGAAATTTCATCTAATTTTTTTGGTTTTTTCGCCATTCTATTCTCCTACATTCTAATGGTCCTCAGACCTATCTACTATTATATCAAAAGTTAGTCACTTAATAAAGCCTTGCGAACTAGGTTAAAGGCATGCATAACCGCAATGTGACGTACATCTGCTCGACTTCTGCCTCCAATATTGACCTTTATGACCTCAGTTCCATGCTCTTGAGCCAACCCTATAAAGACTGTCCCAGCTGGGTGCCCTTCTAGGCTAGCTGATCCTGCCACTCCAGTCAAACTAAGGCCAAAATCAGACTGGGTCTTGATTCGTGCTTGCTCAGCCATCTTCTGAGCTGTAAATTCAGACACCACACCCTGTTCTCCCAAATCCTTGACAGGAATATCCAACATCTTTGATTTTTCCTCCAAGCTATAGGTTACAAAACCACCCTTAAATATACTTGAAACACCCGAAAAATCCGCTACCCTAGCTTGGAAAAGACCTGCCGTCAAACTCTCGGCTGCAGTGATGGTTTTCCCTTGCTTTTTCAGTTCTTCTACCACAATACTGGCTAAACTAGTTTCTTCTCCATAACCATAACAAAGCTCTCGTAAAGAAAGGCCTTCAAAGGTCTGGCGACCTAAGATTTGATTTTCCAAGATATCCAGCACTTGATTCGCCTCTTCTTGACTGCTAACCTTTGTTGACAGACGTAGAGTGACTTCTCCTGTCTTGGCATAAGGTGCCAAGGTCGGATCGGTTTGATTCTCAATCAAATCAGCCAAAATCGTCACCAGCTGACTTTCGCCAATTCCAAAGAAACGAAGAACTCGGGAATACAGCTTGCTCCCTGTCATCAACTTGGGTAAAAGTTGGTTTAAGACCATAGGTTTCAATTCACTTGGTGGACCTGGAAGGACGACGTAGGTCACTCCATTGACTTCCAACATTCCTCCCACAGCCAGCCCTGTTTCGTTTGGCAGTGGAGTCGCTCCTTCTACAATCTGAGCTTGTCTTTCGTTATTCGGTGTTCGGGCATAGTCTGGTCTCTGAGCAAAAAAGATATCCAACTTCTCCCGGGCCTGAGAATCAAAGACTAATTCTTTCCCTAAGAATTTAGCTAGGGTTTGTTTGGTCAAATCGTCCTCAGTTGGCCCCAATCCACCTGTCAAAATCACCAGACTACTACGTTGACTGGCAATCTCAAGAAGGGATAAGAGACGAACTTCATTGTCTCCTACAGCCGTCTGAAAATATACGTCTACTCCAATCTCTGCTAGTTTTTCCGACAAAAACTGAGCATTAGTATTGACAATCTGTCCAGTCAAAATCTCTGTTCCAACAGCAATGATTTCTGCTTCCATGTTTCCTCCTACCTATCTATTCGTATTTTTTTGAAAAAATCGCAGGAAATTTCCCACGATTGATTTTTTTATTTATATCAAGAAAATTAATTATCTTCGTCACCAACAGGTGCTCGTCCAAATAAATCTTCAAATAAGACAACATTTGTTTCAAGCTGAGTGACTTCTTCTTGTCCCAAAGAACGTCTCAAAAGATTCTGCATTTCCAACATATGGTTTCTCGTAACAATTTGATAAGAAACGCCTTGTAGCATCTCCCCTTCACCCTTCAACTGTTGTGTTTCAATTGTTTTAAACGAATCTTTGTAGCCCAATAAGCTCGGAATACTTTTCGCAGATAGATCAATATTAGTCTGCATATTAGTACTTAGGGCTTTTAAAATAGACTGATAGTGACTAACACTATTCAAGCTAAGAACTTTTTCAACAACTTTTTGAATGACTTCACGCTGACGCTTCTGACGTCCGTAGTCTCCTTCTGGGTCTTGATAACGCATGCGTGAATAAACAAGCGCTTCTTCTCCATTTATTGTCTGCTCTCCAACACCGATAGAAATGGTATTAAATTCTTCTTGGTCACTGATAGAAATCGGGAAACCTAGTGTATTATTGACCGTAATACCTCCCACTGCATCGACCAATTGTTGCAATCCTTGCATATTAACCATAATGTAGCGATCGATATGGATATTCATCATCTTTTGAATTGTTTCTATAGCAAGTTCTGCACCGCCACCAGCATAGGCAGCGTTTAACTTCGCTTCTTCAATACTACCATCTTTATGTTGAATTTTAGTCAGGATATCACGCTCCAAACTCAGCATCATGGTCTTCTTAGTATGTGGATTGACAGTCAAGAGAATCATGGAATCACTATTTCCAGCCCATTGATCTGTACGCTCCACATTCCCAGTATCAACCCCCATTAACAGAATGGTCAAAGGCTCTGTTGCTTCAATAACCTTGGTTTCTTCCCCTATTTTTTTATAGGTCTTTGATAAGGTTTGTGTGCCTTGCTGATAAATAGTATACGCAAAAACACCGACACCCAAAACTGTCACAGCTAGAAAAGCTAGCACCATTCCAATAATTTTTTTAACCATATTTCTACTAATCTATCAGTTTACCCATCAAGTAAACATCGATAAATTTCCCTTCTTCTATATATGCTCCACGCTCTTGGCGACCTTCAATGACAAAGCCATGCTTTTGATAAAGATGGACTGCTGCTTGATTACGAGTTTGGACAGTCAGTTGGAGACGACGCAGAATGCCACTTGCTTGTGCCCACTCTATCGCTTCTTCTAGCAACAAACTTCCCAATCCATTATTCCAATATCTTTTTCCAATCACAATGAAGAGATCTCCAATATGACGGACTCTCTTGCGCTGGTCAGCTGTAATATTTACAATACCAGCAATTTTATCATTTAAAAATGCAAGTAAGGTTATCTGATTGTCCGAACTAGCTTGCTTGTTGAGGAATATTTCCATCTCCTCACTGGTCAAGAGAATACCATCTCCGTCTAAGCTGGTAAAATCTGTTTCTACACTGACACGATTTAAAAATGTCACTAACTCAACAGCATCACCAGGTTCTGCTTCTCTAATGAGCAATTCATACTCCATGTTGAAGCTCCTCTAAGAGTTTTTCTGCACGCAAACCCTTTGCTTGGAAATGTAATCTGCGACCGTCTTCTTCTTTTAGAATTTCCAACTCTAAATAAGTATCTGGCAAGGCATCTCCTAAGAGATTTCCCCACTCGATAACAGTCACTCCGCCACCAAAGAGAAACTCATCCAAATCGATAGAATCCGCATCTCCTTCAATACGATAAACATCTAGGTGATAAAGTGGCATTCTGCCTTCATACTCTCTTACGATAGTATAGGTTGGACTTTTAATCATTTGAGAAATCTGTAAACCTTTAGCAAGACCTTTTGTAAAGGTCGTTTTGCCTGCTCCAAGTTCTCCAGTTAGAATTAAGACATCATTCTTTTCTAATAAATGGCCCAATCGTTCCCCTAAGGATTGTAGCTCTTCTTCATTTTTTGTGTACATATTATTATTATACCAAAAACTTTTCTTTTGTGTCTATTTTCCTGCTAAACTTATACTCAATGAAAATCAAAGAGCTGACGTAGTTTAAAGAGATTTTCGAAGAGTATTACCATCATAACATCCATAAAAACAAGCTTTCTCTAAAAGAAAATGAGCGTAGCAATGACCAATACAAGATCTCGGAAAATATGACCATAAAAAGAAACTTCCTTCTTAACCGAATTTGGGACAAGATAGGCTGCAAAAAACAAACCCAGTCCAATATAAATCAAAAGAGAGACAATGGTCATTGGATTTCTTAAGAAAAGAAGTGTTGCTATAATAGTCACCAACACTGTCTTTTTTCTGTCTAGCATAGCAAGCAAATCGCGCATGTATTTTTTCAAGGGTAAAAAAATCAGCAAATCTAACCCAAATAGAAAGAAAAAGGATGGCAATAAAAAATCAACTAATTCTTGCTGCAGCGTATTTTTGATGAACAAGTTGTCTGACAAAACAAGGACAGCTCCTAACAAATTAATTAAGAGCAGGATACTGTAAAAAAGCTTCACTGACTGCTTACTGGCTAGGACACTGTGGACTTCTTGCTTACGGGTATAAAGATAATTTACTCCAGCACAGACTCCTGAAACGAAGACCATACTTCCGATGAAAAAAGCTGTACTTTGTTTAAAGGACAAGATACATTCCTTCCATAGGAAACAGCTACTCAAACTGATTTGAATTAAAGCTAACAAAAATAAGATTCTCATTGATTTCATCTTTTCTCTCCCTTCCTACCAATCATTATACTCGGAGAAAAGAGAGAACTGTTTCTAATCTTCTCAAATGTCTCTTTTAGACGCTAAACAAACACGAAAGGCTAAACTTGAAATCAAAAAAACGCACCATATCAAAAACTAAAAAGTTTGATATCATGCGTCATGTCTTAAACTAATTAACTATACTTTCTATTCAAATGAGCTTTTAACCAATTGATTGAGCCAATCCACTCTTAAAACCAAAGTGCTATCTCTCGCTTAGCTGACTCTTCTGAATCTGAACCATGTACAACATTTTGGATAACCTCATTTTCTCCAGCAGCTTTTGCAAAATCACCTCGAATAGTCCCTGGTAAAGCTTCTTCTGGACGAGTCGCACCAAGTTTCAATTACTTTGGGACCTGAGATGACACCTACAAGAACCGGTCCTGAAGTCATAAATTCACGAATCGGTGGGTAAAAACTTTGACCAACCAAGTCCTGATAGTGCTGATCAATTAACCCTTCTGAAACCTTTGTACGCAACTCCAATTTTTCGATTGTAAATCCACGTTGTTCGATGCGTTTCAACACCTCACCCACTAATCCTCTTTTTACACCGTCTGGTTTAATGATAAAAAATGTTTGTTCCATACCTGTCTCCTTTGTCAGCTTCTTTCTTTTATACTCTTCGAAAATCTCTTCAAACCACGTCAACGTCGCCTTACCGTAGGTATGGTTACTGACTTCGTCAGTTCTATCCACAACCTCAAAACAGTGTTTTGAGCTGACTTCGTCAGTTCTATCTACAACCTCAAAGCAGTGCTTTGAGCAACCTACGGCTAGTTTCCTAGTTTGCTCTTTGATTTTCATTGAGTATTATTTTACCACATTTCATGGAAAAATGGAGAAAGTTTTCAGAAAACAGAAAGAGAACCCGAAGGTTCTCTCATTCTCTTTTATTCTACTGTTTCTTCCACAGTTTCAACGGCAGTATCCACAACTACTTCTGTTGTTTCTTCATTTCCTTCTTCCTCTACTGGAGGATTAAGGTATTCTTCTTCGTTGATAGCATGTGGTTCAAGGTTACGGTAACGGGCCATACCAGTACCTGCTGGGATGATCTTACCGATGATAACATTTTCCTTGAGTCCAAGGAGATGGTCTTTCTTACCACGGATAGCCGCGTCAGTAAGGACACGAGTTGTTTCCTGGAAGGAAGCCGCTGACAAGAAACTGTTGGTTTCAAGTGAGGCTTTGGTAATTCCCATAAGGACTGGGCGACCTGTCGCTGGAACTCCACCTGCGATAAGGACATCTTTGTTAGCATCTGTAAAATCATTGATATCCATGAGGGTACCCATGAGAAGATCTGTGTCACCTGGATCCATGACACGGACTTTACGGATCATTTGACGAACCATTACCTCGATGTGTTTGTCACCGATTTCTACCCCTTGGCTACGGTAAACTTTTTGTACTTCACCGAGAAGGTAAGTTTCAACTGACAAGACATCACGAACTGCAAGGAGACGTTTTGGTTGGATAGAACCTTCTGTAAGAGCAGCACCACGCGCTACTTGGTCTCCAACTTCAACACGCATACGAGCTGTAAATGGAACGACGTACTCACCTTCGCCAGTTTCACCCTTAACAAAGACTTTCTTAGTACGAGTTGAGGCATCTTCTTCGATAGCTGTAACTTGTCCTTTAACCTCTGTGATAACCGCTTCCCCTTTAGGATTGCGAGCTTCAAAGATTTCTTGGACACGAGGAAGACCCTGAGTGATATCGGTATTTGAGGCAACCCCACCCGTGTGGAAGGTACGCATTGTAAGCTGTGTACCAGGTTCCCCGATAGATTGGGCAGCGATTGTACCAACTGCTTCACCAACTTCAACCGCATCACCAGTCGCCAAGTTGATACCATAGCAGTGACGGCAGACACCATGACGAGTGTTACATGTAAATACAGAGCGGATAGTCACTTCTTCCACACCAGCATTGACAATTTCACGCGCTTTGTCTTCTGTAATCAACTCATTTGGACCGATAATCACTGCACCAGTTTCTGGATGTTTAACAGTTTTCTTAGTGTAACGACCATTGAGACGTTCTTCAAGAGACTCGATCATCTCTTTTCCTTCTGCGATAGAACGGATCAAGAGACCACGGTCTGTTCCACAGTCGTCCTCACGGATGATAACGTCTTGGGCAACGTCAACCAAACGACGAGTCAAGTAACCTGAGTCGGCTGTCTTAAGGGCCGTATCGGTCATACCTTTACGGGCACCGTGAGTTGAGAAGAACATTTCCAATACCGACAAACCTTCACGGAAGTTTGAAAGGATTGGCAATTCCATGATACGTCCGTTCGGAGCAGCCATCAGACCACGCATCCCGGCAAGCTGTGAGAAGTTTGAGATGTTACCACGGGCTCCAGAGTCCATCATCATAACGATTGGGTTCTTCGGATCTTGGTTGGCAATCAAGCGTTTCTCTAGTTTTTCACGGGCAGCACGCCATTCGGCTGTAACAGCATTGTAACGCTCGTCGTCTGTAATCATACCACGACGGAATTGTTTTGTAATTTGTTCTACACGTTTGTGTGATTCTTCAATGATTTCAGCCTTGTCATCAACGACTGGGATATCGGCAATACCCACTGTCAATCCTGCAAGAGTTGAGTGGTGGTAACCGAGATTCTTCATGCGGTCAAGTAGGGCAGAAGTTTCTGTCGTACGGAAACGTTTGAAGATTTCAGCGATGATATTTCCAAGATTTTTCTTCTTGAATGGAGGGTTGAGTTCAAGATTGCTGATAGCTTCCTTGATATCTCCACCAAGTGGCAAGAAGTATTTAGCTGGAACGCCTTCTGTCAAGTTGGCATTGTTTGGTTCTTGCAAGTATGGTAGACCCTCTGGCATGATGTCGTTGAAGAGGATTTTACCAACTGTTGTAAGCAAGACCTTGTGTTTTTGCTCTTCTGTCCAAGGCTTGTTGAGGCTGTCTGTTGCGATACCAACACGTGAGTGGAGGTGAACATAACCATTACGGTAAGCCATAACCGCTTCATCACGATCTTTGAAGACCATTCCTTCACCTTCACGACCAGCTTCTTCCATGGTCAAGTAGTAGTTACCCAAAACCATGTCCTGAGATGGAGTAACAACTGGTTTACCATCTTTGGGGTTCAAGATGTGCTCAGCAGCGAGCATGAGGATACGAGCTTCTGCTTGGGCTTCTTCTGAAAGCGGTACGTGGATGGCCATTTGGTCCCCGTCAAAGTCGGCATTGTAGGCTTCACAGACAAGTGGGTGCAAGCGAAGGGCCTTACCATCAATCAAGACTGGCTCGAAGGCTTGGATACCCAAACGGTGAAGGGTCGGTGCGCGGTTCAAAAGCACTGGGTGTTCTTTGATCACTTCTTCAAGGATATCCCAGATACGCTCATCTCCGCGTTCCACCAAGCGTTTAGCTGCTTTGACGTTTTGCACGATATCACGTGCAACGATTTCACGCATCACGAATGGTTTAAAGAGCTCGATCGCCATTTCACGTGGCACACCACATTGGTACATCTTAAGAGTTGGACCAACAGCGATAACGGAACGTCCTGAGAAGTCAACACGTTTACCGAGCAAGTTTTGACGGAAGCGTCCTTGTTTACCTTTAAGCATGTGGCTCAATGATTTCAGTGGACGGCTACCTGGTCCTGTGATTGGACGACCACGACGACCATTGTCAATCAAAGCATCAACTGCTTCTTGAAGCATACGCTTCTCATTTTGAACGATGATACCTGGTGCATTCAACTCAAGCAAACGAGCCAAACGGTTGTTACGGTTGATAACACGGCGGTAAAGGTCGTTCAAGTCAGATGAGGCAAAACGGCCACCATCCAACTGCAACATTGGACGAAGATCTGGTGGAATAACCGGAAGGATGTTGAGAATCATCCATTCAGGTTTGTTTCCAGACTTGTAAAAGGCATCCAAAACATCCAAACGACGGATGGCTTTGACACGTTTTTGTCCAGTAGCTGTTTTCAACTCTTCTTTGAGTTCAGCAATTTCTTTTTCAAGATCTACTTGTTTTAAAAGGTCTTGGATAGCTTCGGCACCCATCTTGGCAACGAACGATCCATAACCATACTCACGCAAGCGCTCACGGTATTCGCGCTCTGTCATGATAGACTTGTGCTCAAGTGGTGTATCCTTAGGATCAATCACCACATAAGCCGCAAAGTAGATAACTTCCTCGAGGGCACGAGGGCTCATATCAAGGGTCAAGCCCATACGGCTTGGAATCCCCTTGAAGTACCAGATGTGAGATACAGGAGCTTTCAATTCGATATGTCCCATACGCTCACGACGAACTTTCGTACGCGTTACTTCAACCCCACAACGGTCACAAACAATCCCTCTGTAACGAATGCGTTTGTATTTACCACAAGCACATTCCCAGTCTTTTGTAGGACCAAAGATAACTTCATCAAAGAGTCCTTCACGTTCTGGTTTCAAGGTACGGTAATTGATTGTTTCAGGTTTTTTGACTTCTCCATAAGACCATGAACGGACTTTACTTGGAGAAGCTAGGGTGATTTGCATACTTTTAAAACGATTTACATCAACCACTATTTCTTCCCTTTCTATTCTAAGTGAACTGCTTATTCTTGTTCAGCAGCTTCTTCTGTTGCTTCCGCTTTTGTTGCTTTCTCAGCTTCTTCAGCTTCAAAGGCTGCTTTAGCCTCTTGGGCTGCTTTTTCGCGGGCTTTTTCAAGGTCATCTACGTGGATGACATCTTCGTCCATTCCTTCATCCAAGTCGCGAAGTTCCACTTCTTGGTCATCTTCGTCAAGGACACGCATATCAAGACCAAGAGATTGCAATTCTTTGACAAGAACTCGGAATGATTCTGGAACACCTGGTTTTGGAATTGGTTTTCCTTTTGTAATAGCTTCATAGGCTTTCAAACGTCCGTTGATATCGTCAGACTTGTAAGTCAAGATTTCTTGAAGGACATTTGACGCACCGTAGGCTTCAAGAGCCCAAACCTCCATCTCACCGAAACGTTGTCCACCAAACTGAGCTTTACCTCCGAGTGGTTGTTGGGTAACGGTTGAGTAAGGTCCGACTGAACGCGCGTGCAATTTATCGTCAACCATGTGATGGAGTTTGATCATGTACATGACACCAACTGACACACGGTTATCAAATGGTTCACCAGTACGGCCATCGTAAAGGATTGTCTTGGCATCGCTATCCATACCTGCTTCTTTAACAGTTGACCAAAGATCTTCAGAACTTGCTCCGTCAAAGACTGGTGTTGCGATATGAATACCCAGAGTACGAGCAGCCATACCAAGGTGGAGCTCCATAACCTGACCGATATTCATACGTGATGGCACCCCAAGTGGGTTCAACATGATATCGACTGGAGTTCCGTCTGGAAGGTAAGGCATGTCTTCTACAGGAACGATACGAGAGACAACCCCTTTGTTTCCGTGACGTCCGGCCATCTTATCTCCGACCTTGATCTTACGTTTTTGAGCGATGTAGACGCGAACCAGCATGTTAACACCTGATTGCAACTCATCTCCATTTGCACGTGTAAAGATTTTAACATCACGAACGACACCATCGGCACCGTGTGGTACACGAAGAGAAGTATCACGCACTTCACGAGATTTATCTCCGAAGATAGCGTGCAAGAGGCGTTCTTCAGCTGAAAGGTCTTTCTCACCCTTAGGTGTTACTTTACCTACAAGGATATCGCCTTCTTTAACCTCAGCACCGATACGGATAATACCCATTTCGTCAAGGTCTTTAAGAGCGTCTTCCCCAACATTTGGAATTTCACGAGTGATTTCTTCAGGCCCAAGCTTTGTATCGCGCGTTTCTGATTCGTATTCTTCAAGGTGAACAGAGGTATAGACATCGTCTTTAACCAAGCGTTCGCTCATGATAACGGCATCCTCGAAGTTGTAACCTTCCCAAGTCATGTAGGCAACGATTGGGTTTTGTCCAAGTGCCATTTCTCCATTTTCCATGGAAGGTCCGTCAGCGATGAAATCGCCTTTTTCAACAACATCGCCAACTTTAACAAGCGTGCGTTGGTTGTAAGCAGTACCTGAGTTTGAACGACGGAATTTTTGGATGTGGTAAACGTCCAATGAACCATCTTCACGACGAACTTCTACCTTGTCAGCATCTGCGTAAGTAACTTTACCATCATACTGAGCAATCACAGCCGCTCCAGAGTCGTGGGCTGCTTGGTATTCCATACCAGTACCAACGTAAGGTGCTTGAGGATTGATCAATGGCACAGCCTGACGTTGCATGTTGGCTCCCATGAGGGCACGGTTGGAGTCATCGTTTTCCAAGAAAGGAATACATGCTGTCGCAACGGCAACTACCTGTTTTGGTGATACGTCCATGTAGTCAACAACATTAGCTGGATACTCTTGGTTGACCCCTTGGTGACGTCCCATGACAACTTTCTCAGCAAAGGTTCCATCTTCATTCAGACGAGAATTAGCCTGTGCTACAGTAAATTCATCTTCTTCATCGGCTGTCAACCAAACGATTTCGTTGGTAACAACACCTGTTTCACGGTCAACTTTACGGTATGGTGTTTGAACAAAACCATATTTGTTCAAGTGTCCATATGATGACAAGTTATTGATCAAACCGATGTTAGGTCCTTCAGGTGTCTCGATTGGACACATACGACCGTAGTGAGTGTAGTGCACGTCACGTACTTCATATCCAGCACGGTCACGTGTCAAACCACCAGGTCCTAAGGCTGACAAGCGGCGTTTGTGAGACAACTCAGAAAGCGGATTGTGTTGGTCCATGAACTGTGACAACTGTGATGAACCAAAGAATTCTTTCACCGCAGCTGTTACAGGACGGATATTGATGATTTGTTGTGGTGTCAAGACTTCATTGTCCTGAACAGACATACGTTCACGGACATTACGTTCCATACGAGAAAGTCCAAGACGTACTTGGTTAGCAAGCAATTCACCTACCGCACGAATACGACGGTTTCCAAGGTGGTCGATATCATCTACACGGCCAAGTCCTTCAGCCAAGTTGAGGAAGTAGCTCATCTCAGCAAGGATATCTGCAGGAGTCACCGTACGAACCTTGTCATCTGGATTAGCATTACCAATGATGGTTACAACACGGTCTGGATCAGTTGGAGCAACAACCTTGAATTTTTGAAGAACAACAGGCTCAGTCACAACGGCTGCATCATTTGGAATATAAACAATCTTGTTCAAGTCACCATCCAAATGGCTTTCAATACTTTCAATCACGCTACGAGTCATAACAGTTCCAGCTTCTACCAAGATTTCGCCTGTTTCAGGGTCTACCAATGGCTCCGCAATGGTTTGGTTGAGCAAACGTGTTTTAACATTGAGTTTTTTGTTAATCTTGTAACGACCAACGGCTGCTAAATCATAGCGACGTGGGTCAAAGAAACGAGCTACAAGCAAGCTACGTGAGCTTTCAGCTGTCTTAGGCTCACCTGGACGAAGGCGTTCGTAGATTTCTTTCAAAGCTTCGTCTGTACGAGAATCCATTGGGTTCTTGTGGATATCTTTTTCAACAGTGTTGCGAACCAATTCGCTATCACCAAAAATATCAAAGATTTCATCATCACCTGAGAAACCAAGCGCACGAACCAAGGTTGTAAATGGAATCTTACGAGTACGGTCGATACGAGTGTAGGCAATGTCTTTTGAGTCACTTTCAAGTTCCAACCAAGCTCCACGGTTAGGGATAACCGTTGAACCGTAGCCCACTTTACCGTTTTTATCAACTTTATCGTTAAAGTAAACACCTGGCGAGCGCACCAACTGAGATACGATGATACGTTCACCACCATTGATAATGAAAGTACCCATTTCTGTCATGATTGGGAAATCACCAAAGAAAACTTCTTGGGTCTTGATTTCGCCTGTTTCTTTATTGATTAAGCGGAAGGTTACAAAAATTGGTGCTGAGTAGCTAGCATCGTGGATACGAGCTTCTTCTAGCGTGTATTTTGGTTCCTTGATTTCATATCCAACAAATTCCAACTCCATTGTGTCTGTGAAGTTTGAAATTGGCAATACATCTTCAAACACTTCTTTAAGACCATGGTCTAGGAAATCTTTGAATGAGTCAGTTTGAATTTCAATCAAATTTGGTAAGTCAAGAACTTCTTTGATTCTTGAAAAACTACGACGGGTACGATGTTTCCCGTATTGAACGTCATGTCCTGCCAAGATGATTCTCCTTTGTAAATAAGTTCCAAGCCTTGTCAATCAGGCTTTTCTAATCGTCATATGGTTTTAAAAACCCCTATCACCGTGTCCCTTTGATGAATTTTCAGAATCTTTAAGTCTTTATTACAAATGCTCAAAATCCTGAAAAAAAGCACAAAAAGAGCAGCTAAATCTGACTTTTTCAGAAGATTTAACTGCTGTGAGCCTTGTCTGGACAATATTTCAGACAAAACCTACGACAAATGATTACTCATATTATACCCTATTTAGCTAGATTTTTCAAGGGGATTGATGAATTTTTGACAAAATCTTTTCCTATAAAAAAGATTGGCTGAATCGTAACAAAATTTGTTGCGATTTTTCTTTTAGTTTAATTCCGGGAAAACGCTTGCATATTATTTTACTAAGTGCTATACTGATATAGAAATTTATTGATTGGAGAATCATTATGAGAAAAACACCATCTCACACTGAGAAAAAAATGGTTTACAGCATCCGTTCCCTCAAAAATGGAACTGGTTCTGTCCTTATTGGAGCAAGCCTTGTTCTGCTTGCCATGGCTACACCAACTATTTCAGCCAACGAAAATACTACAAGCAATAAGGGAACTAGTAATGAAACCACTACTGCCCTTGCACAGCCTCTTACTGATACAGCAGTTAACTCTAGCACGAAGAAAAGTGATATTTCTTCACCTGAAAATGCAAACGCTTCCCTAGAGAAATCAGAAGAAAAACTTGCAACAGAGGCACCCACTCCGGCTGCAACTCCCGCCGATTCCGCACCACAAACCGGGCAAGATCGTTCAAGTGAGCCAACTACTGCTACGAGTCCAGTAACAACTGAAACCAAAGCAGAAGAGCCAATAGAAGACAACTACTTCCGTATCCATGTCAAAAAGCTTCCTGAAGAAAACAAGGATGCTCAAGGACTATGGACTTGGGACGATGTTGAAAAACCATCTGAAAATTGGCCAAACGGAGCCTTGTCCTTCAAGGATGCCAAAAAAGATGACTATGGCTACTACTTAGATGTCAAATTAAAGGGAGAACAAGCCAAGAAAATTAGCTTCCTCATCAATAATACAGCTGGGAAAAATCTAACCGGCGATAAATCGGTAGAAAAACTGTCACCAAAGATGAATGAGGCTTGGTTGGACCAAGATCACAAGGTTTTCTCTTACGAGCCACAACCTGCAGGAACTATTCGCGTCAACTACTACCGTACAGATGGCAACTATGACAAGAAATCTCTCTGGTACTGGGGAGATGTGAAAAATCCAAGTAGCGCTCAATGGCCTGACGGAACAGACTTTACAGCTACAGGCAAATATGGTCGCTATATCGACATTCCTCTTAAGGATGCCGCCAAAGAATTCGGCTTTTTATTACTAGATGAGAGCAAAAAAGGAGACGACGTGAAAATCCGTAAAGAAGATTATAAGTTCACAGATTTAAAAAATCATAGCCAAATCTTCCTAAAAGACGATGATGAATCGATTTACACAAATCCATACTATGTCCATGATATCCGTATGACAGGAGCCCAACACGTAGGCACTTCTAGCATTGAAAGTAGTTTTTCAACACTAGTCGGTGCCAAAAAAGAAGATATCCTCAAACACTCCAACATCACTAATCACCTAGGAAACAAGGTAACTATCACCGATGTTTCAATCGATGAAGCTGGCAAGAAAGTGACCTACAGCGGAGATTTCTCTGACACAAAACATCCGTATACTGTTAGCTACAATTCCGACCAATTCACTACCAAAACAAGCTGGCGACTTAAAGATGAGACATACAGCTATGATGGTAAACTTGGAGCCGACCTCAAAGAAGAAGGAAAACAAGTTGATTTGACCCTTTGGTCACCAAGTGCTGATAAGGTTTCTGTCGTTGTCTACGACAAGAATAACCCTGAAAAAGTGGTTGGAACTGTCGCTCTTGAAAAAGGGGAAAAAGGTACTTGGAAACAAACTCTAGATAGCACAAACAAATTAGGAATCACAGATTTCACTGGCTACTATTATCAATACCAGATCGAGCGTCAGGGTAAAACTGTTCTTGCACTCGATCCTTACGCTAAATCCCTCGCTGCTTGGAATAGTGATGATGCCAAGATCGACGATGCCCATAAAGTGGCTAAAGCTGCCTTTGTAAATCCAGCCAAACTAGGACCTCAAGACTTAACTTATGGTAAGATTCACAACTTCAAGACTCGTGAAGATGCCGTTATCTACGAAGCTCATGTGCGTGACTTCACTTCAGATCCTGCCATTGCAAAAGACTTGACCAAACCATTTGGTACCTTTGAAGCCTTTATTGAAAAATTAGACTATCTCAAAGACTTGGGTGTGACCCACATCCAGCTCCTTCCAGTCTTGTCTTACTACTTTGTCAATGAATTGAAAAACCATGAACGCTTGTCTGACTATGCTTCAAGCAACAGCAACTACAACTGGGGATATGACCCTCAAAACTACTTCTCATTGACTGGTATGTACTCAAGCGATCCTAAAAATCCAGAAAAACGAATCGCAGAATTTAAAAACCTCATCAACGAGATCCACAAACGTGGCATGGGAGCTATCCTGGACGTAGTGTATAACCATACAGCCAAAGTTGATATCTTTGAAGACCTAGAGCCAAACTACTACCACTTTATGGATGCTGACGGAACACCTCGAACTAGCTTTGGTGGTGGACGCTTGGGGACAACCCACCATATGACCAAACGGCTCCTAGTTGACTCTATCAAATATCTAGTTGATACCTACAAAGTGGATGGATTCCGTTTCGATATGATGGGAGACCATGATGCAGCTTCTATCGAAGAAGCTTACAAGGCTGCACGCGCCCTCAATCCAAATCTTATCATGCTGGGTGAAGGTTGGAGAACCTATGCTGGTGATGAAAACATGCCTACTAGAGCTGCTGACCAAGATTGGATGAAACATACCGATACTGTCGCAGTCTTCTCAGACGACATCCGTAATAACCTCAAGTCTGGCTATCCAAACGAAGGTCAACCTGCCTTTATCACAGGTGGCAAGCGTGATATCAACACTATCTTCAAAAATCTGATTGCTCAACCAACCAACTTTGAAGCAGACAGCCCTGGAGATGTCATCCAATACATCGCCGCCCATGATAACTTGACCCTCTTTGACATCATTGCCCAGTCTATCAAAAAAGACCCAAGCAAGGCTGAAAACTATGCTGAAATCCATCGTCGTTTGCGACTTGGAAACCTCATGGTCTTGACAGCTCAAGGAACTCCATTTATCCACTCTGGTCAGGAATACGGACGTACCAAACAATTCCGTGACCCGGCCTACAAGACTCCAGTAGCAGAGGACAAACAACCAAACAAATCTCACTTGTTGCGTGATAAGGACGGCAATCCATTTGACTATCCTTACTTTATCCATGACTCTTACGACTCTAGCGATGCCATCAACAAGTTTGACTGGACTAAGGCTACAGATGGAAAAGCATATCCTGAGAATGTCAAGAGCCGTGACTATATGAAAGGGTTGATTGCCCTTCGTCAATCTACAGACGCCTTCCGACTTAAGAGTCTTCAAGATATCAAAGACCGTGTCCACCTCATCACTGTACCAGGCCAAAATGGTGTGGAAAAAGAGGATGTAGTGATTGGCTACCAAATCACTGCTCCAAACGGAGATATCTACGCAGTCTTTGTCAATGCGGATGAAAAAGCTCGCGAATTTAATTTGGGAACTGCCTTTGCCCACCTCAGAAATGCTGAAGTTTTGGCAGATGAAAACCAAGCAGGACCAGTAGGAATTGCCAACCCTCAAGGACTTGAATGGACTGAAAAAGGCTTGAAATTGAATGCCCTTACAGCTACTGTTCTTCGAGTCTCTCAAAGCCGTCCAGCTATGAAAGATAAACCAGAATTTGAACTTCCGAATTCTAGACAAGAACAAGGTCAAGGTCAAGAGCACAGTACAAGCGATATTCCAAATCGATTAAACAAACCTGAACATCAAAATACAGATCCAGCTCCACAAGCTAAACCTGATTCTACTAAACCGGATGCAAAAGTAGCTGATGCGGAAAATAAACCTAGCCAAGCTACAACTGATTCACAAGCTTCACAACCAGCACAAGAAGCACAAGAAGCACAACCAGCATCTGTAAGTGAAGCTATTCAAAACGGAGCTGTAGAAAACTCTAGCAAGGAAAATATACCTGCAACCCCAGCTAAACAAGCTGAACTTCCAAATACAGGAACCAAAAACAATCACAAACTCCTGTTTGCAGGAATTAGTCTCCTTGCCCTTCTAGGTCTCGGGTTCTTGCTAAAAAACAAAAAAGAGAACTAAACTAGCCCTCCTATAGAAAAATCCCCCAAGCATTATAGCTCGGGGGATTAATTTTTGTACAATATTTGTTGTCCTAATAAACTTGATTAGGATTTTTTATTAAGCCTCTTTCATGGCAAAATAAGCCCGTACTTTTGGAGCCACTTGCGTTCCGAAAAGTTCAATAGCTCTCAGAACTTGGTCATGAGGCATGGAACCAAGCGGTAGATGGAGCATGAAGCGATCCAAACCTAAGTCTTCAATCATGCGAATCAATTTTTCGGCCACCTGATCTGGATTGCCCACAAACATAGCACCATTTGGCCCAACTTGCTCCAAATATTGCTCATAACGCAATTCCTGCCAGTGTGGACGGTCTTTGGAAATAGCATCCACCACTTGCTTAGTCGGATGGAAATAATCTTTTACAGCCTGCTCACCATCTTCAGCAATCCAACCCCAAGAATGGGCTCCAACCTTTAGTTCATGACTGGTATGACCCGCTTCGCTCCCAATCTCACGATAAGCCTGAATCAACTTTTTAAAATAACGAGGGTTACCACCAATAATGGCATAGACAATCGGTAGGCCTGCCTGAGCAATCTTCACTGTTGATTCGACATGACCACCTGTCGCTATCCACAAGGGTAATTTATCCTGAACTGGACGAGGATAAACTTCTTTGCCAGAGATTGTTTGGCTCAATCGCCCTTGCCAGTCTAGCCTTGTCTTTTCATTGACCAACTGAAGCAAGTCTAATTTCTCATCAAAAAGGGCTTCGTAGTCTTTCAAATCATATCCAAACAAGGGAAAAGATTCCGTGAAAGACCCCCTTCCAGCCATAATCTCCGCTCGTCCATTAGACAAGGCATCGATAGTGGCATATTGTTGGAACAAACGAATCGGATCCATGCTCGAGAGAATGCTGACTGCACTGGTCAAACGGATTTTCTTGGTATTGACTGCCCCAGCTGCCAGGACAATCTCTGGAGCTGATACTGCAAAATCTGCTCGATGGTGCTCACCAATCCCATATACATCCAAACCAACCTTATCAGCCAGCTCAATCTCCGCCACCAACTGACGAATGCTTTCAGCATGACTGTAAATCTGCCCAGTCCCTTCAAGCACCGTTGTTTCCCCAAATGTTGAAATTCCCAATTCTACCACTGTGATTCTCCCCGTCTATTTCTTTCCTGCAATTTGAAAAATTATTCTAACACGAAACTTTAGTGCAAGCAACCAATTTGCTCATAAGAAAAAGCCTAGATAACTAGACTTTTTTAGTTTATTCTACCGTTACTGACTTAGCAAGGTTACGTGGTTTATCCACATCAAGGCCACGGTGCAGAGTTGCAAAGTAAGCGACCAATTGCGTTGGCACAACCATTGAAATTGGTGAAAGGTAAGGGTGGACGGTCGTAAGAACGATGTCGTCTGTATCTTTGGCAACATTTTCTTCTGCAATAGTGAGAACCTTGGCACCACGGGCTGCCACTTCTTGGATATTTCCACGAGTATGGTTGGCAAGGACTGGATCTGACAAGAGCGCCAAGACAGGTGTTCCTTCTTCAATCAAGGCAATGGTTCCATGCTTGAGTTCTCCTGCCGCAAAGCCTTCACACTGGATGTAAGAAATCTCTTTGAGTTTGAGACTTGCTTCCATGGCTACATAGTAATCTTGACCACGTCCGATATAAAAGGCGTTGCGAGTTGTTTCAAGAAGCTCACGAACCTTGACTTCAATGGTTTCTTTCTCTGAAAGAGTTGATTCGATAGACTGAGCTACAATTGACAACTCATGCACCAAGTCAAAGGCTTGCGCTTTAGCATTATCATTTGCTTCTCCGACTGCTTTTGCCAGGAAGGCAAGGGCTGCGATTTGTGCTGTATAAGCCTTTGTTGATGCTACGGCAATCTCAGGACCCGCATGAAGGAGCATGGTATGGTTGGCTTCACGTGAAAGAGTTGAACCTGGTACGTTTGTCACTGTCAAGCTTGGGATTCTCATTTCATTAGCCTTAACCAAAACCTGACGGCTATCCGCTGTTTCACCAGACTGACTGATAAAGATGAAGAGTGGTTTCTTGCTGAGAAGTGGCATACCGTAGCCCCACTCAGATGAGATTCCAAGTTCAACTGGTGTATCTGTCAATTCTTCCAGCATCTTCTTAGAAGCAAATCCTGCATGGTAAGATGTTCCAGCTGCAAGGATGTAGATGCGGTCTGCGTCTTGAACAGCCTGAATGATAGCTGGGTCTACTACTACTTGACCAGCCTCATCT
This sequence comes from Streptococcus sp. 20925_1_69, assembly GCF_041432365.1. Taxonomy (GTDB): domain Bacteria; phylum Bacillota; class Bacilli; order Lactobacillales; family Streptococcaceae; genus Streptococcus. Next base: position 168,360 of record NZ_JAPVZL010000003.1, on the reverse strand, counting down.
GTGTAGGCTTGGATGAGTTTACGCATAACAGTTGGTTGCTCATCGATTTCCTTGAGCATGTAGTAAGGGTAAGTTCCCTTACCGATATCTGACAAGTCTAGCTCAGCAGTGTAGCTAGCACGCTCACGACTATTACCATCATAGTCTTGGACTTCCACGCTATCCGCCTTGACAATTACCAACTCTTGGTCATGAATTTCCATGTACTGGTTGGTTTCACGAATCATAGCCATGGCGTCTGAGCAGACCATGTTATAGCCTTCCCCAAGACCAATCAAAAGTGGTGATTTATTTTTAGCTACGTAGATGACTTCAGGATCTTGTGAGTCAACCAAGGCAAAAGCATAAGAACCACGGATGATATGAAGGGCTTTTTTGAAGGCTTCAAGAACAGAAAGACCTTCTTCTTCCGCAAATTTTCCAATCAAGTGAACAGCGATTTCAGTATCTGTTTGCCCCTTAAAGTGGTGACCTGCAAGGTATTCTTCCTTGATTTCAAGGTAGTTCTCAATGACCCCATTGTGCACCAAGACAAAACGTTCTGTCTCAGAGCGATGTGGGTGAGCATTGTCCTCAGTTGGTTTCCCATGAGTTGCCCAACGAGTATGTCCGATACCAGTTGTTCCCTCAACACCAGCTGTCTTGGCAGACAATTCTGCAATACGGCCAACCGCCTTAACCAGATGGTTTTCAGCACCACCTAGGACAAAAATCCCCGCAGAATCATAGCCACGGTATTCGAGCTTTTCAAGCCCTTGAATCAAAATATCAGTTGCATTTGTGTTTCCAACAACACCAACAATTCCACACATAGTATATACGACACAGGCAAGCTGTGCTTTCTCCTTAAAATTGGTATAGTCTGATTCCTCTTTTATAGAACCAGCAAAAACAGTATATACTTGTTTCTTTCACTTGTCAAGAGCAAAAATTGGTATAGTTCAAATTACTCTCCTGTAAGCAAAAAACTCTGACCAATTAGGACAATCAGTCAGAGTCTTTTTTAAAATCCATTATTGTCGCTCAATTCCTTGAACCAGTGCCCTGATTTTTTCAGACGACGTTCTTGCGTTTCCAAGTCTAATTCGACCAAACCATAGCGATTTTTATAGCTGTTGAGCCATGACCAACAGTCAATAAAGGTCCAAATCAAGTATCCCTTACAATTGGCTCCGTCTTCAATGGCACGGTGCAGTTCACGAAGATGACCTTTTACAAAGTCAATACGGTAATCATCTTGAATCATCCCATCTTGACGGAATTTTTCTTCCCCCTCAACACCCATACCATTCTCGGTCAACATCCACTCAATATTGCCATAATTTTCCTTGATATTTTTGGCAATGTCATAAATCCCTTGCTCATAAATCTCCCAGCCACGGTGAGGATTGATTTTACGTCCAGGCATCACATAAGGTTCGTAAAAATGTTCTGGTAAGAGAGGACTCTCTGGATGTTTAGCAAATCGAGGTGCCATAACACGCAAAGGTTGATAGTAGTTGACACCAAGGAAGTCTACCGTATTGTCACGAATGAGCTCCAACTCCTCCTCTGTAGTATCAGGTAAAAGGCCGTGTTCATGAAATATTTCTACCAATTCCTGTGGATAAGTACCCAAAACAGACGGATCTAAGAAAGATTGGGCCTGAAAAAGGTCTGCAATACGAGCAGCCTTGACATCAGCAGGATGCTGGCTACGTGGATAAGCCGGTGTCAAGTTGAGGACAATCCCAATTTTGGAATTAGGCAAGAGTTCATGGCAGGCCTTGACTGCCCGACTGCTAGCCAATTGTGTATGATAGGCTACTTTAACTGCCGCCTCTGCATCCACCTTATGTGGATAATGAGCATCGTAAAAATAGCCAAATTCTACAGGAACGATTGGTTCGTTAAAGGTAATCCACTGATCCACTAAATCTCCATAAGTCTCAAAACAAAAACGAGCATAGTCTTCATAAGCTGAGACAGTCGCCTTATTTTCCCAACCATCGCCATCTTCTTGAAGAGCAAAAGGGAGATCAAAATGATAGAGATTGACTAAAAGACGAATTCCTTTAGCCTTAATAGCCTCAAAAACCTTACGATAGAAATCCACACCTTGAGCATTGACTTCCCCACGCCCTTGTGGAAAAATCCGAGACCATTGGATAGAAATCCGAAAGGCTGTGTGACCAGTCTCTAACAAAAGCTCAATATCCTGCTCCCAGTTTTCATAAAAGGTCGATGTCTTATCTGGACCAATCCCATTATAGTAACGATGTGGCTCCACCTGGTACCAATAATCCCAGAGATTATCTCCCTTACCGTCACCAGCTACACGTCCTTCTGTTTGTGGTCCAGAAGTAGAGGATCCCCAGACAAAATCCTTTGGAAATCTTAGCATACATTTACCTCTTTATCTACTCATTTTTCCCATTATACAGAAAAAACAAGGTAAAAACTAGTTACATTTTTTCCTTGTTTTTCTTCTGATTATAGTTTTTATTTCTTACTGAGGATTTCAAGCGTTTCAAGCAAGTTATCTGCATGAACTTCGATGGTGTCACCAGTCGCTTTAATCTTCACTTCTACGATGCCATCGGCTGCTTTCTTCCCAACAGTGATACGGATTGGAAGACCAATCAAGTCACTATCGCTGAATTTAACACCGACACGTTCGTTACGGTCATCTGTCAAGACTTCGTAACCAGCTCCCATCAAGCTTGCTTCAAGCTTTTCTGTCAAGGCCTGCGCTTCTTCATCCTTAACATTGACAGTGATCAAGTGCACATCAAATGGTGCCAATTCTTTAGGGAAGTTGATTCCCCAAGCGTAACGGTATTCACCTTTTGGCGTTTTATTAACAAAGAGGCGAGCGTGTTGCTCCATCACTGCTGAAAGGAGACGGCTAACACCGATACCGTAACATCCCATGATAATTGGCACAGCACGGCCATTTTCATCCAAAACATCTGCTCCCATACTTGCTGAATAGCGAGTACCGAGTTTGAAGATGTGACCAATTTCGATACCACGCGCAAAGTTAAGGACACCTTGTCCGTCTGGAGAAATTTCACCCTCACGAACTTCACGGATATCCACATATTCTGCAGTAAAATCACGACCTGGATTCACACCAGTCAAGTGGTAGCCATCTTCGTTAGCACCCACAACTGCATTGCGAACATCTTGCACCTTACGGTCTGCGATGATTTTAACATTCTCTGGCAAACCAACTGGTCCAAGTGAACCAAATCCTGCTTGAACAAGATTCGCTACTTCTTCTTCGCTAGCAACGTCAAAGAAATCTGCTCCCAAGTGGTTTTTCAACTTGACTTCGTTGAGTTGGTCATTCCCAACTAGAAGGGCTGCAACAAGCTCACCATCTGCCTTGTAGAAGAGGGTTTTGATTGTTTGTTCTTCTGGGACGTTTAGGAAGGTTGCCACTTCATCAATTGATTTAACATCTGGTGTTGCAACACGAGTCACTTCTTCTTCAGCGACAACACGGTTGCTTGGTTTGTACTCATTTGTTGCCATTTCCAAGTTAGCCGCATAGCTAGATTCACTTGAGTAAGCAATGGTATCTTCACCAGAAACCATCCATTTAAGCAATTCTGCCTTGATTTCTTCTTGCACTTCTGCAGGAATTTCATCAAATGAGGCAACTGACTTGTCCAAAACAACCCAGCGGTCAAGGTCTGTACGAGCAGGTGTAATAGCCATAAATTCTTGGCTGTCCTTACCACCCATGGCTCCACCGTCACCGATGATAGCCTTGAAATCTAAACCACTACGAGTGAAAATACGCTCATAAGCAGCCTTGTACTCATCGTAAACACTGTCCAAGCTATCATAGTTAGCGTGGAAACTGTAAGCATCTTTCATGATGAACTCACGTGTACGGAGAAGTCCATTACGTGGGCGTTTTTCATCACGATACTTAGGCTGGATTTGATAAAGGTTAAGTGGCAATTGCTTGTAAGACTTAACAGAATCACGGACAATAGCTGTAAAGGTTTCTTCGTGAGTTGGACCTAGGATAAAGTCTGATTTTTCACGGTTTTTTAGTTTGTAAAGGTCTTCACCGTAAGTTTCATAACGACCTGATTCGCGCCACAATTCTGCACTAAGAAGAGCAGGAGCCAACATCTCAACGGCACCAATCTTGTCGAATTCTTGGCGCATGATATTTTTGGCTTTTTCAATCACACGATTGGCAAGTGGTAGGTAAGAATAAACACCTGCTGAAACTTGACGAACATAACCAGCACGCAACATAAGAGCGTGGCTGATAACTTGAGCATCGCTTGGCATTTCGCGAAGCGTTGGGATAGGCATTTTACTTTGTTTCATAATATTCCTCGATTATCTAAAAAAGAGTCGCATAATGTCATTCCAGGTCACAGCAATCATCAAGACAACCATGATGACCACTCCGGCCAAGGTGACATAGGTTTCAATTTCTTGTTTTAATGGTTTGCGGCGGATGGCTTCTAGGATATTGAGCACAATCTTACCACCATCCAGGGCTGGAATCGGAATAAGATTAAAAATCCCGATATTGATGGAAATCATTGCCAAGAAGTACAAGACATTCTCAATTCCATTTTTAGCAGCATCACTACTTGCCTTAAAGATGGCAACAGGTCCACCTAGCTTGTTCAAATCCGGTTGGAAAATCAGATTTTTCAGGGCCGAGAGAATTCGGAGAGCTGAGTCAGCAGCAGTTGTAAAACCACCTACAAACATGGATAGAAAATCTGACTTAATCCCCGGTTGAACACCTAGAAGATATCGACCCTGATTTTCTTCTGGGGTAACCGTAACTTGTTTGTCACTACCTTGTTCAGAGATAGTCACATCCAAGGTCGGGGCCGTCTTATCTTTGGTTTCTGCTTCCACAGCCTGGATCAAACTTTCCCAGTTGCTAATCTCATATGAGCCAATCTTGGTAATCTGGGCCGTTTCTGGCACTCCCACCTTAGCCAAGGCCCCTTGGGGCATAATATGGAACTGATTGGTATCAACATCTCTGACACCACCCTGCATGAAGATTAAAATCCAAAAAACAACGACACCTAAGATAAAGTTGTTCATAGGTCCTGCAAAATTGGTAATGAGCTTCCCCCAGATAGTCGCATTTTGATATTGAACATCTAAAGGTGCAATCCGAACCTCAGTACCATCTGCTTCCACAACCGTTGCATCGTGATCCACTGCAAATGTTTTTTCTTCTTCCAGAACCAGGCCCTTGATAAAAAGCTTGTCTTCAAAGTCAAACTGAGTCACCTGCATAGGGAGGGCCGTTTGATCCAATTTTTTACCTGATAGATTGATACGTTTAACCTTACCATCATCAGTAAGCGTCAAACTAACAGGAGTTCCTGTCTTGATTTCAGTTGTATCATCACCCCAACCAGCCATACGAACATAGCCACCCAGAGGCAAGATTCGAATGGTATAGGCCGTCCCATCCTTGCCAATGTGAGCAAAGATTTTGGGTCCCATACCAATGGCAAATTCACGCACTAGAATTCCTGATTTCTTTGCAAAGTAGAAGTGCCCGAACTCGTGCACCACCACAATAATACCAAAAACCAGAATAAAGGTTAAAATTCCGAGCATAGTATTTCCTCCGTCTTTTGATTAAAAGAGTCCAAACAAGTGCATGATTGGAAATACAAGCAACATGCTATCGAAACGATCCAAAACACCACCATGTCCAGGGATAAATTTCCCAGAATCCTTGACACCAAAGTGACGCTTGATCGAACTTTCTAGTAAATCACCAAATTGTCCAGCAATGCTAAAGAAAATAGCAAAGACTGACATCTTGTAAATTCCATATGGAAGAGCAACTGTTCTGTCAAACATCATAAAGATGATAGTTACTAAAATAGCACCTAAAATACCACCCAAGGCACCCTCAAAGGTTTTATTTGGAGAAACTGTCGGAGCTAATTTTCGTTTACCATAGTTCATCCCAACAAGATAGGCACCACTGTCTGTCGCCCAAACAATACACAAGGCTAATAGTGCCTTATCTAAACCTGCAATTCTAGCATCTAATAGAGCATTAAAACCAAAGCCCACGTAGAAACTCATAGCAAGCGGGAAAACCGCATCCTCAATCGTATAAGACTTGCTAAAAACAGTCGTTCCTAACATAATTGAAATCAACACACTATAAGCCACCACATTCCCATCAACTGGCAAAAAAGTCAGGTAATTCTCCAAAGGAATGGTCAAGGCAAAGGTTGCAAAGAGGGTCAAGAGGCCTTCCATAGTCATGGTCTCTAAACCTCTCATCTTCAAAAGTTCATGCATGGCTAGCATGGCTATGATTCCAATTGCTATCTGAAGCAAGAGGCCACCAATCATTAAAATTGGTAGGAAAATAGCCAGGGCAATCCCTGCAAACAAGGTTCTTTTCTGTAAATCCTGTGTCATATTTCCTCCTACACTCCTCCAAATCGACGATGACGACGATTGTAAGCAAGAATGGCTTCCTGCAAGGCCGCCTCGTCAAAATCAGGCCACAAGGTATCCGTAAAATAGAGCTCACTATAGGCTCCCTGCCATGGAAGGAAATTGCTCAAACGCAATTCTCCACTAGTCCGGATAATCAAGTCTGGATCTCGTACATCCTTAGGCAAATGCTGGGTAAAGAGATAGTTGCCAATCAATTCCTCTGTAATGTCACCTGGGTTGATTTTGGCATCTAACACATCCTGGGAAATCAACTTAAGAGCCTGTGTAATCTCAGCACGTCCACCATAGTTGAGGGCAAAATTCAGAATCAAACCTGTGTTGTTCTTAGTCAATTCCTCAGCCTTTGTCAGAGCTTCAAAGGTTTGCTTAGGCAAGCGGTCTGTCTCCCCAATCATTTGAATCTTAACATTATTCGCATGCAATTCCGGGACATAATTATCATAAAACTCTACTGGCAAGTTCATGATAAACTTGACTTCCTGATCTGGACGGGTCCAGTTTTCTGTAGAAAAAGCATAAACTGTAATCACCTTGACGCCCAGTTTGTTGGCTGCCTTAGTCACAGTTTGCAATGCTTCCATACCCGCCTTGTGTCCGAAGACCCGTGGTTGCATACGTTTTTTAGCCCAACGACCATTCCCATCCATGATGATGCCGATATGAGCAGGAACCTGTGTCGGAACCTCTACTTCCACAGCCTTATCTTTCTTAAAAAATCCAAACATGATCTTATTCCTATTCAAAAATCTATCGTTTCATTATACCATATTTCCCTATTTTCTTCTATCACTAAGCTATTTATACTCTTCGAAAATCTCTTCAAACCACGTCAGCTCTATCTGCAACCTCAAAACAGTGTTTTGAGCAACCTACGGTTAGCTTCCTAGTTTGCACTTTGATTTTCATTGAGTATTATTCTCAGGCACCAAGCCCATTTTTCAAAAAAATAAGTCGCCTGATTGGGCGACTCTATTTTTATAGGGAGATTATTATGAAAAAGTTTTAGGAGTTTAAGTTAAGGTCTTCTTAACTTATGGACTTAGTATACACTTCCTAGCTTAAAGTTTCCTTAAGTATTTTTAAAAATCAAATTTTTCCATTTTTCCTGCCAATTTTTCTTGGATAATCGTGTTTGATATAGAGACATTCGGTCTTGATTCTCTAAAAAATGAGGAGTTGGTCGAACTTGAAAATTCAAAATGTCTTCCAAACCATAAGGTGCAAAGAGTTCCAAAGCGGATTCTTCATTCAAGCGCAGTCCAAGCGCCGTACACCGTTCTGGATACTTACTCATAGCATCACAGGAACTGCTATAAGGAGCAGTATGAGGGCTATGTTGATGCATATAGACCTGATTTTTCAACTCCCATTGATACTGAGGAAAGTCCTCTCGTAGCTTTTTCTCTAGGGACAAGGTTTCCTCATAAGAAATATCCGGATCAAAGAAAATGACATCTACATCTGTTTCACAGTCAAAAGGGGATTTGTCTGACAAGAGATTCCAGATAAAATTTCTGACAGAACCTGCTGCCAACCACGAGTCTTTCAGACCAAGGTTTCGGATAATCGTTAGAATAGCCATCATATCCGGATTTTCTCTAAAAGCCTCTAGAATTTCTTGCTTATTTTTCACTGTATTCATAACCTAAATGCTCATATGCCTTGGCTGTTGCCACCCGTCCAGACCGTGTCCGCATGATAAAACCTTTTTGGATTAGGTAAGGCTCATACATGTCTTCGACAGTCTCGCGCTCTTCGGCGATATTGACAGAAAGAGTTCCTAAGCCGACAGGACCACCGCCGTACATCTCAATCATGGTGCGAAGGATTTTTTGATCCACATAGTCCAGACCTTCATGGTCAACATCCAGCATGGTCAAAGCCTTATCCGTAATAAGATCATCGATAGTCCCATTTCCCATAATCTGGGCAAAATCACGCACGCGCTTGAGGAGACGATTGGCAATACGAGGGGTTCCACGGCTACGTAGAGCCAACTCAGATGCTGCCTCATGAGTGATTTCCATCTCAAAAATATCTGCCGTCCGCTCGACAATTTCTGTCAAGTCAGCATGGGCATAATACTCCATATGACCTGTAATCCCAAAACGTGCCCGTAAAGGATTGGAAAGCATTCCAGCCCGAGTCGTCGCACCAATCAAGGTAAAAGGTGGCAACTCCAAATGAACACTGCGACTGCCTTCACCAGCACCAATCATGATATCAATGTAAAAGTCCTCCATGGCACTATAAAGCACCTCTTCCACCGACATAGGCAAGCGATGAATCTCATCAATAAAAAGGACATCTCCCGGCTCTAAGTCATTCAAAATCGCTACCAAATCACCAGCTTTTTCAATGACTGGACCCGAAGTCTGCTTGAGATTTACACCCAGTTCATTGGCAATAACAAAAGCCATGGTCGTTTTCCCCAAACCTGGAGGTCCAAATAAGAGGACATGATCCAGCGCTTCATCCCGCATTTTGGCAGCTTCGATAAAGATTTGGAGCTGGTCCTTGACCTTATCCTGCCCAATATATTCACGTAAGTACTGAGGACGGAGCGTGCGTTCTACTAACTCCTCATCCCCCATTATCTCATTGTCTAAAATTCTACTCATGGCTCTATTATATCAAAAATCCAAGCCACAAACAAAAAAGCCACCCGATTGGGTGACTCCTGAGTTTAGCACTTATGTGGTATAATATTATACGGCACTGCTACACCGCCTACGAAAGGAGGTGAGATAGCCCATGATGGAACTAATCCTTAAAACTATCATCGGACCGATTGTGGTCGGTGTCATCCTTCGCTTAGTCGATAAATGGCTAAACAAAGATAGATAGTGTCAAAAAAGACCCCAAGCTTAATGTGGAAGTTAGCTTGGGGTCTTTTCTAGTCCATGATATAGAACTAATCCTTAATTCCTCTCCATTATCCCACAGTTCACAAGATTTGTCAAAGGTTTATATCCTTATCTACTCAGCTTGTCATTTGTAAGCAAAAACAATATTCATCATACGTCTATCTGCCAACAAATAAAGGAGACATGCTACTAAGGTAACCAGCCACATGGCATATACAGAAACTGTTAAAACCGTGAATTCCTCCATGATGATTAGTAGTAAATTTGCCAGATAATACCGCCCAACAACCGTTGTTAAAGCAAACAAACCTGCAAATGACAATAAAAAGGCAAGTGGTAGGGCAAGGATAAGTTCCTTCCGATATTTTCCTAAGAAGAGGACAATAATACCAGCAGACAGTGTATAAGCAAAAGCAATTGCTCCATAAACAAGTCCCCAAGATAACATTGCAAGACTAGAGAAAGCAAAATCACCATCCATTAGCTCTAGGACAAGCATAGTCAAAAAAGTGAATTCACTGACTAGTAGATTAATCAACAAAGCAAGCATAAACTTCGCTTGGAGTAATTGTTTCAAATCGACAGGAATCAGTCTGAGATTTGAAATCGTTTTAGACACTTGTTCTATTCTTATCAAATCCACTAAAATCATGCTCGAAAAAGGGAGGAGAAAATAGTAGTTCAAAAAGAAGAAACCATTTTCTACATACCAGCCATTCACACTACCGTACGAATGCCCTTGATAAATCTGATGACCAATCATAAACTCTAACAAAAAGAGCACGATGGCTACAAAGGGAATCATATACAGTATCTTTCGCCTTCTTAGTTTAGTCAATTCTAGCATCAACATTTATTCATCCACCTTTCTTAACCAAGATTTAATGGACAAGAAAGACAAAACAAGTAAAGATAAACCTAGTACAATAATTGATAAGATAGCTGGCTGTTGAAGCACCACTCCTTCTCTGTTTCCTTCCCAAATTAAACTGTTAGCGCTTGTAACTGGACTGATATTTGGACTCGTCCTTGCTAAAAAAAATGACACTAAAACATACATGACGCCGACCAAATTTCCAACTATCTCCTTGCCTCTTACTTTTATCATGAGCAAAGCAACTAAAGGAAATACTCCCATGGGAATTAAGACACCACTACTCATACAAAGATAGAAGAATCTTAATAATAAAGATAAACTGACTGTTGAAGAAAAGCGAGATAGTAGTGCAAATAAGGAAACCGAAATATAGGTGAATAACATGATACACAGAGTATTGATTTCTATATACAAAATCTTAGCCCAGAATGTCTTCATTAGATTTGCTGAAGCGAGTTTCAAGTTGTTCATGATTCGATAGCGATATTCTACACCAAATGCCTGTATTGTATAGGAAACACAATACAAAGGGAGAATCAAAAAGTTTAAATAAGACAAAGAAAATTTATAGACAAAGGGAAAGGAGTCAAACAAGCCTCTCGCATCATTTACATAATAACAGATGAGAGCTAGGTAGAGGGAAACAACACCATATACGACAAAATTCAGTTTTTGATGCCTTTGTTTGAGAAATTCAATCTTCACTAAATCAAGCAATTCCCTCACCTCCTGTTACCCGCTTAAAGTAGTCCTCTAAACTTTCATTGTTTTTATAAGAATATTCTTTTAGAACTATTCCGTTGTCTTTTAAGGAGTTAGATACGACCGCAATGTCAAAAGTAGGTGATTCTCCCTGAAGTTCAAGTTCTATATCCGAAAGAATACTAATCTGTTCTTGCAGATTTATCCTGCAAAGCACTTCCTTAGCTTGAGAAGCATCCGAAACAATTAGGTGGATTTTCCTTTTCTCTGCACCATCTATTAATTCCTGCATAGTCTTTTCAGCCATAAGGTGGGCATCATGCAGTATCCCAACTCTATCTACAAGCTTTTCAAGTTCTGAAATAATGTGACTGGATATTAAAATTGAAATGTCATGATTGGTACTGAGTTCCTTTAGATAACGGCGTATTTCAAGGATACCAATAGGATCTAAACCATTTGTTGGTTCATCTAATATCAAAATTTTCGGCTGGTGCATGATAGCGTTAGCAATTGCCAACCGTTGCTTCATTCCTAGAGAATACTGTTTGAATAGTTTTTTATTTTCTCCATCTAATCCTACTACTTGTAAAGCTTGCTCTACTTGTTTTAGCGAAACTCCTCTCAATCTCGCAAAAATAGAAAGATTTTCAGGCCCCGTTAAATTAGGATAAAAAGAAGCACTGTCCAATACCACACCGATTTGAGATAGCAAGTCCTTAGAAAATTCACCTAACAGTTTTTCAGATAGAATATTCACTTCACCACTATCCATAGCTGTCAAGCCTAAAATAGCCTTGATAAAGGTTGTCTTTCCAGCTCCATTTCTTCCTAGTAAGCCATAAATTTCTCCCTGTTTTAGCGTAAAGTCTATCTTATCTAAGATAATTTTCCCATCATAGGATTTTGATAAATTAGATGTCTGTATTACTGGATTTCTCATTTTATTCTCCTCCTAACATCTATACACCCACATCAAGAGATATAATAGAGTAGTTCCTATATAACTAGTTATATGAGAGGGTAATAGGGTATAGCAAACTTACAATCCCCCTTTAAGTCCTTCAATCTGTGGCACGATCCATTTTATAAATGTTACTTCACAAACGTTTAATAAATCAATCCTCCAGTCCAAGATTAACTACACTAATTGTTGAAGCTTGTTGTACAACTCTCAAACCCAAAATATATTGTACTTGATTTACAGCTTACAAAAACAAGCGCTTACAAATAATCCTAAAAAAAGATGATATAAAAATGATTTTACGAAACTTTGCTAAAATACTCATATTAACCACCTTTTTCTTATCTTTACACTTGTAAGTGTACTACTTTAAATCTTCTTTGTCAATAAAAAGTATTCTTTTTTTCTTTTTCTTTTCGATTTATTCCTTTAAGACTATTTCTATGTCGAGAAGTTGAAAAATAGAGATTAAAAGTATATAATTAATCATAAATTTATTTAAAGAAGGTTTAAAGATGAGCATATTATCTGATAAACTAAAAGCCAAGAGAAAAGAAAAAGGCTTCTCACAAAAAACACTTTCCGAAGGAATTTGTGAGCAAAGCCAAATCAGCAAAATAGAACGTGGCAACTATATGCCTGCTGCTGATTTACTCTATAAACTTGCAAATCGGCTTCAAGTTCCTTTAGAATATTTTTTCGATGAACAGATTGAAATGACTTCCAATATAACACCGTTTAAGAAATTAGCAGAAAAATTACTTGAAGATCGTAATTACGAAGATTTAGAATACCTCTTAAACTTAGAAAAAGAAAAGTCTCAGTATCTGTCTACTGAGGACGAATTTTATCTTCTATGGATTCAAGCGATTATCCTTTTCTACTTACATGGTTCCAAAGATGAAGCTATTGCCAGTCTAGAAAACACTTTGCCAAAACTTTCGTCTAGTTCATCTGTGTATCTTAAACTCCTCAATACTTTATCTAATTTTTATTTTTCTGTAGGGCGTGATGCAGAATATGAAGAAAATAATTCACTTCTTATCAGTTTGTACCAAGAAAAAGATTTAAACCACCAAGAGTATTTATTTGGTTATATTCGAGTTAAACATAATTTCGCCTATTATTTACACTCTAAAGGGAAGGAGTTAGAAGCTGTCCAAGAAGCCTTAGAAACCATTGACTTTTGTAAACAAAAAGAGACCAGCTATCAGCTGGCGCCTCTTTTAACTATCGTTGCGAACGCCGGAAAAGATTTTTTAAAGCAAGATGAAATTCTTGACTATTATTTACAGGCTCGTGATATCTGTAAAATATACGAGCACAAGCTCATGATGGCTAAGATTGATCATTTTTTGAAAGATAAGGATAGGTGACTTCAATCGTAATAAGTTATAATTACCAATTAGCTAGAAACGTAAAAGTGGAGAGGAACTAATGTCGTTTTCTCCACTTTTGTTGATATCCCCTCTTCAACTTGTATCCTGCCCAGCATGATAAAGAAAGTAAAACTAAATTAAAGATGATAAAGAAAGTCGTAAAACCAAATAATCCATTTTGAGCTAAATCTGCCGTGTAAAGTTCAGTTTCTGTAAAGAGAAGATAAATTCCATAGACCTCCACGAAAATAAGAAAACTGACAAAACCAATTAGGAAAAGTCCACTGGCAATAAGAAAGAGTCTCCATAAAAGAATGAGAATTCCTCCTACTACTAAAAAAATTACTGGGAGAAAGAGTAAATAAGCTATAACTTCCTCCTTTCCAAATGCAAAAGCACTCTATCCTACTGAGAGAGTAGAGTATTTTATGATATAATATTGTTCGGCACTTCTACACCGCCTGCGAAAGGAGGTGAGATAGCCCATGATGGAATTAGTACTCAAAACTATCATCGGACCAATTGTGGTCGGTGTCGTTCTTCGATTAGTCGATAAATGGCTAAACAAGGACAAATAGTGTCAAAAAAGACCTCAAGCTTATTTGGACGTGAGCTTGGGGTCTTTTCTAGCCTATGATATAGAACTAGTACTCAATTCCTTTTTATTATCCCACAGTTCACACATTTTGTCAAAGTTTTACATTTTCGACTTCTCAAGATTTAACCACTGTACAACAAAACGGTCAAGATTAAGAGAAAGTTAGGGATTCTATCAATTTCATAAAAATTTTGATTTCGTAAACGAAGAGACAAGCTTACATGTCACTCCTCATTTAATACGCCACTACTGGACAAGTAAAATCGTCATTACAATAGTTCCATTCCTTCAATTAATAGTCACTCACATTCAAAGTGAGGTTGAAGTAGCCGAAGCGACAACAGACCTATTTCTTAGTCATATTCGCTAAAAAAGTCCCCGCCAATTCCCCGACCAAAATCCGAAAAATATCGAAAAATGATTTTTAGAATAGTCCCCAAAAGCCTGAAATAGAGCCAAAAAACTCCACCTGATTGGGTGGAGTCAAGGGAGATTATTATGAAAAAGAAAAGTTTAGGATTTCATTAAATAAAGTTAGGAGGTCTTTATTTAATAACTATATGATACAAGACGAAGCTTAAAACTAGCTTAACTTTTCTCAAATTCTACCATTTTTCAAAAAATTACTATCACCATCACCTCGTTCCACAAAAAAGCCACCTGATTGGGTGACTTCATTAGGAGATTATGATGAAAAAAAGTTTTAGGATTTCATTAAATAAAGTTAGGAGGTCTTTATTTAATGACTATATAATACTAGACCATCCTTAAATTTTGCTTAAGAACAAACAAGTTTTATTATTTTTCTCTGTTTATCCAAGTCATTCCTATACAATCATAGGTAGATAAGTCTTCAAAACCCAAAGAACGATAAAATCCCGCGTTTTTTTCTGTCTGGTCTGTCACCAGCTGAACTTGATAGACATCTTTGCAATCCTCTAAAACCTCTTTCATTAGGGCACTACCAATCCCTTGACGCTGATAGATAGGTAAAACGATTAAATCCTGAACCAGTACTGATGAGAATCCATCTCCAACCAAACGAATCAAGCCCACCACAGTATCATCATCAAGCGCCACATAAATCGCTAATGAATGAGATAACGCCTGCTCCAGCATCTCTGATTGATCGGTATAATTTGTCCAACCGACAGCCTGATAGAGATGCAAAACATCCTCTAGCTTGACAAATTCTTGCTTTTTAATAGTGATCATGTCAACACCTCTTAAAACTCTCTCAAGCTCTTGTACTGCCGTCCATTTTTATCAAAATTTTCAGGAGCCAACCATGCTTCCAATCGAGCTTTGACTTGAGGCCAGTCCTTATCAATCATAGACAACCAATCCGTATCCCTAGTACGCCCCTTATAAACGACTGCCTGGCGGAAGGTTCCTTCATAAACAAATCCCAAACGCTCCGCAGCTCGTCTTGATGGCAGGTTAAGAGCATCACATTTCCACTCATAGCGACGATAGTTCAATTCTTCAAAGACATAGCGAGCCAAAAGATACTGAGCTTCTGTCCCTATACGTGTTCCCCTGAGCTCTGGAGAAAAAGTGACTGCTCCCACTTCTATTACTCTGTTATTCTGGTCAATGCGCATGAGAGAAAAAGTTCCCAAAGCCTTACCAGTTGACTTGTCTATGATTGTATAGTAAAAACGGTCCTTACGAGCCAACATCTGATTTAAAAGAGTAACCAGCTCCTCCATATCTGCCACTGGCTCCTGAAAGAGGTAGGTCCACATCTCCCCAGGAGTATCAGGACCATAAACAGCTAATAAATCCTCCGCATGCTTTTCCACGGAAAGAGCCTCTATTCGAGCATAACGCCCTTCTAAGAAATCAATGGAAGGCAATGCACCTGGTGTATAACCTCCCATTGCCTCCCCAATCATCTGACCATATTCATTTACTGGCATCTTTATTCTCCTTTTTCATTTATTGAATATAGTATAACATATCTCAATGAAAATTTTATGGAAACGAGTGAGTTAATGTCCCTTATGCTTCTCTCTATTTTTTACTGTTTGTATTCAAATTTCTCTTGTTTTAGTGTTTGCTTTTGTAGACTGGACTACCAACCAGAACTGTGTTTTTATCTTAGTTAGGACTATTATAGTACGGTTCAGCACTATCTACAAATTCTTCAGATGTGTATCAAAAAAATTTATCGTAACAAGCCAAGAGTCTACACTTTCTTTCATTAATAAGCGCCAATCTTTTCGATAACGATGATTCGGTTGATAAGCAACCGTCAACATATGCCCTGTTTCATGGTATTTTTTAAACAAAATGGATTCCCCTTTATAATGTGAAATGATATCATCTATCGCGGATGATGCATTCCATATTTCATCAACATCGCTTCCTAGTAATAATAAAGGAGAGGAAATTTTACTCACATCAATCTGAGCCCTACTATCTTCAGGAATGTGTTTTCCAAAAAACTTGTTTAACAAATAATTTCCTAACTGAAATTTTTGATACGGAAGTTCTTTTTGCAAATATGTCCAAGAAGATGAATGAGAGTTGAGTTTTCCCTTTATTCCCTCAAATATTACATTTGAGGGGGAATTGAGTACCAAACATTGCACATCTTCCAAAGTACTTTGTCCAGCCAGAACAAGCTCTGCTCCTTTAGAGCGACCATATATTCCTATTTTTGTATTATCAACTTGAGGATGATGATATAGAAAATCTTTCGCTTCCTCCAGACATTCTATTGGAATTCGTTCTAAATTTTGGGGTAATCCCTCTAAACCAAAATAAGCTATTGCAAGACAAATATAGCCTCTAGAAGATAAAAGTTGGGCAATATTCTGAGCTTTTTCAATTCTTCCCTCACTACCGCTAACAATAATCACGGCTGGCGCCCTTCTTAACTTTTCATCATAAAATAATCGACCTTGAAAATGCTTGTCATAGATATCTTGATATCTTACTCCTAGATTCATATAACGCCTTACAAAACTTTGCTCCGCGACCATATCTTTCCCCAGCCTGATTTTAATTTCAACACCAAAACAATCTCGTAATGGAATTCTATCAAGAGAACTCGGTAATCTCCTTTTCCTGTTCTTCAACGGTTTCGCATTAAAGAATAATCCCATTTCTGAAACTCCTTTATAAGATCCCGAAATAGATGCTGTCTGAGAGGTATCAATCATACCGTCCTGATCAGATAAAAAAATTGCGGTTGATTTCCATATAACATCATGATCTAAAAGCAAAGGAGCATTTATACAGTAATAATCAGACAGGTACATTTCTACACAATACATTGCCCTTGGTTCTAAACCATTAATAGCAATATAAAAAGATTCATCCGCTAAATCTGTTTGTGAAATCAGTTCTATGTTTACAGTCATATCTTCTCCTTTTTGTTAATCTGCTTAACAATTATATTTGAAATTTACCGTGACTTTTACCACGGTAATTCTCCCCACACCTTTTCAATATCATCCATCAATTTCACAACTGTTTTAAGTTCCACCTCGCTATAGTTGTTTAAAACTGAAAAGATTGATTTTTCAATATATTCTTGTTGCTCCTTATGGATTTTAAAAATTTCGATGCCTTTTTCAGATAATCTCAAATATTTATTTTTCCCATTATTCGGATCAAAATCAAAAACAACTAAATTTTTTTGAATCAATCTCCTAACACTTTGAGTTATTGCACTTCTTGAAATTTCTAATAATTCAGATAATTTTACTAGATTTAAGGGCTGATTTTTCCCAATCACAACAATCAAATGTACCTCATTCAACGTAATGGATTTGTCAACACCACTTTTATGTTGATTTTTTTTTAACTGGTCAAACGCTAAAATAAATCTATTGAAACGATTATTAAATGCAATAAATTCTTTTTTATCCATAATCTCTCTTTTCTTTGTTAATCATATTAACAAAACAGAAACTTCCTGTCAAATAAAAAATCCCCCAGATTCTACTCTGAAGGATTCATTTCTTATTTCACAACGATATTAACGAGTTTATTAGGTACCGCAATCACTTTCACGATTTCCTTACCGTCAATTTCCGCTTTGACTTTTTCATCAGCGAGAGCAATTTCTTGCAATTCTTCCCGTGATAGGTCTTTAGCGACCATGAGTTTGGCACGAACTTTTCCTTTGATTTGGACAACGATTTCGATTTCGTCTTCAACTAATTTGCTTTCGTCCCATGTTGGCCAAGCCACGTAAGAGATTGACTCACCTGTTACTGCAACAGTTTGCCAGAGCTCTTCTGCCAAGTGAGGTGCAAATGGTGCAATCAACTGAACGAAGCCTTTGGCGTAGGCTACATAAAGTTTGTCTTCCTTGTTGGCAGCGTTGACAAAGACCATAAGTTGGGCAATGGCTGTGTTGAATTTGAGGGACTCAATTTGTTCAGTGACAGCTTTGACTGTTTCGTTGTAAACCTTGTCAAGAGCGCCATTGTTGTCTGCAACAATTTCCTTACTTGAAATCAAACGGTAAACACGGTCAAGGAATTTACGGCTTCCTTCCAGACCTTCTTCTGACCAAGCAATCGAAGCATCAAGTGGTCCCATGAACATTTCATAGACACGAAGGGTATCAGCACCGTATTGTTCCACCACATCGTCTGGGTTAACCACGTTCTTGAGGGATTTAGACATCTTGGCTGGCGCTTGTTCCAATTCTTCTCCTGTTTCCACATGGAAGAAAGAACCATCACGTTTTTCAACCTTATCAGTTGCCACAAGAGCACCACGGTGGTCACGGTAGCTGGTTCCCAAAATCATTCCTTGGTTAAAGAGTTTTTGGAATGGTTCCTTAGTCGGAACAACACCGAGATCATAGAGGAATTTGTGCCAGAAACGAGCGTAAAGCAAATGAAGAACAGCATGCTCTGCACCACCAACGTAGATATCTACTGGCAACCATTGTTTGAGAAGGTCCTCATCAGCCAATTTCTCAGTATTGTGTGGATCAATATAGCGGAGGTAATACCAGCTTGAACCTGCCCATTGTGGCATGGTATTAGTTTCACGACGTCCTTTAACACCATCTTCACGAGTCACTTCAAGCCAGTCTGTCAAGTTAGCTAGTGGACTTTCCCCTGTACCTGAAGGGCGGATGTCCTTGGTTACAGGCAAGACAAGTGGCAATTCACTTTCAGGGACAGCTGTTGAAGTTCCATCTTCCCAATGAATGATTGGAATCGGCTCACCCCAATAACGTTGACGGCTAAAGAGCCAGTCGCGGAGACGGTAGGTAACCTTCTCTTGTCCACAACCTTTCTCTTCCAACCAAGCCACGATCTTAGCAATCGCTTCTTCTTTGTTGAGTCCATCTAGGAAGTCTGAATTGACATGAAGGCCATCTTCTGTGTAGGCAGCTTCTGCTACATTTCCACCTTCAAGTACTTCGACGATTGGAAGGTCAAATTGTTTGGCAAATTCCCAGTCACGTTGGTCGTGGGCAGGCACAGCCATGACCGCACCTGTTCCATAACTAGCAAGAACGTAATCCGCAATCCAGATTGGAATTTCCTTACCATTGACAGGGTTGATGGCATAAGCACCAGTCCAAACACCAGTTTTTTCTTTGGCAAGGTCTGTACGAGTCAAGTCAGACTTAAGGCTAGCTTGGTGTTTATAGTCTGCTACTGCCTCTGCTTGCTCTGGACTTGTAATAGCGTCAACCAAATCATGTTCAGGAGCCAAGACTGTGAAAGTCGCACCGAAAAGAGTGTCCGGACGAGTTGTAAAGACTGTGAATTCCTTATCAGTTCCCTTAACCTTGAAGGTTACATTAGCACCAGTAGATTTACCAATCCAGTTGCGTTGCATATCCTTGATAGACTCTGGCCAATCAAGTTCATCTAAGTCATTAAGCAAACGCTCCGCATAGGCCGTGATTTTGAGCATCCATTGGCGCATTGGTTTGCGGACAACTGGATAGCCTCCACGCTCAGATGTTCCGTCAGGAAGAACCTCTTCGTTGGCAATGGCTGTTCCCAATTCCTCAACCCAGTTTACTGGTACTTCCGCTTCATAAGCCAAGCCTTTTTCGTAAAGCTTAGTGAAAATCCATTGAGTCCACTTGTAGTAGTTTGGATCTGTCGTGTTAACTTCACGATCCCAGTCATAAGAAAATCCAAGCGCATTGATTTGACGTTTGAAGTTGGCAATATTTTCCGCTGTAAATTCTGCTGGGTCATTACCTGTATCCATAGCGTATTGCTCTGCAGGCAAACCAAAAGCATCCCAACCCATTGGGTGAAGGACATTGTAGCCTTGCGCACGTTTGTAACGGCTGAGGATATCTGTCGCTGTATAGCCTTCTGGGTGTCCTACGTGCAGACCCGCTCCAGATGGATAAGGGAACATATCAAGAGCATAAAACTTCGGTTTTGAGGCATCTGTTCCTGTCTTAAATGTATGATGTTCTGCCCAGTAACCCTGCCACTTAGGCTCAATTTCTTTATGATTGTAAAAACTCATGGTCTCTCTCCAATTTTGTGATGTTACTATTATACCATTTTTGAGGGAATTTGAAATGTATTAAAAGAAAAAACTGTATACTGTATTTCATTAATTTTGATGGCTCTGAATTGCTCTATCACCCACTTTTTTATCTTATATGCGGGAAATCAAAGAGCAAAACAAGAAGTTTATCTCTTATAACACAAAATACTAATTTTAGACCGAAGATACGACTGGAATGCTAATTAATGTATTTATAATAAATAGCCGACAACCTATGTCGCTTTTTGATTTATGAAGAACGTCGGATTCAATACGAGGATCAATAAAAGACTACCATTTGGAAAACAGTAGTCCTTATTGTTTATTTTGAATTTACATAGGCGTCTACAGCGATGATAGTTTGAGCAACATCTGAAGGCGAAATCTTAAACGGCATCTGATGGATTGTCTCACCCTCCATAGTTGCTTGTTTACCAACTTTTATTAAATCATCATATCCAACTTGATCTAAATGCATTTCTTTTAGAGTTGTTGGCATGCCAATTTTTTTGTAAAACTCAATATACTTATCAAGTTCTTCTTTTGGTCTATTTTCCAATAAAAGTTGTACCAAGGTTCCATAAGCTACTTTTTCACCATGTGTTAAATGATGTATGTCACCTGTCAATGCAGTAAAACCATTATGAATTGCATGCGCCGCAGCCAATCCTCCACTTTCAAAGCCTAGGCCACTCAATAGAGTATTAGCCTCAACAATGTTTTCTAATGCTGGTGTCACAACTTTAGCTTCACAAGCCGCCATGGCCTGTAAACCATCTGCGAACAGCGTTTCTTCGCATTTCTTCGCAATTGCAACTCCAGCCAACGTTTGTTGTTGTCCTAACATAGTTTTTCCATTTGCCTGCATAACCGCACGCGCCTCAACCCAAGTTGCTAAACCATCTGCAATACCAGATGCTAATAAACGCTTAGGGGCTTGTGAAATAACTTTTGTATCAACCAAAACTAAATCTGGATTTTTAGAATAAAATAGATAATGATCAAATGCACCTTCATCTGTATAAATAACAGATAAAGCAGATACAGGTGCGTCAGTCGATGCAATTGTTGGAGCAATAATAACAGGCTTTTCAATCAAATCTGCAATAGCTTTTGCACTATCAATCGTCTTTCCACCACCAAGACCGATAATACTATCACAATTTTCTTTCTCAGCCAAGGCAACAACTCGATTGATTTCATTGTCAGAAGCTTCACCATTAAACTTGGCTAGAACAATATGGAAACCATACCTATGTAGGTAATCTTCAAATCGTTTTCCAACAATATCATAAACCAACTGATCGCATAATAGAATAGGACGATTCCCCAAATCCAATATTGATTTGGCATTTTCAAACAAGGCATTTTCCCCTTGAATATATCTAGAAGGGCTAGCAAAAATTCTCATATGTATTTCCTCTCTACCTAGATGGAACGACTATTTTGAATAACAAACCAATCATCAGAAAAATCGTCAACCGCCTTTTGGATAGATGGCATGGCGAAAGCTGATTCAAAAACATCTGCTCCTGCTGTAACAGCATGCGCACCTGCAGCTAAAGCATTATTTACTTGTGCTACATTTTTAAAGGATGCGGCTAAAATCTTACTAGGAGAGTTCTGTCTATCAATAGCAAGAGCTAATTGACGAATGACAGAATTTGAATCGATGTTCAGATTCTCCATTCTGTTATAATATGGAGCTAGGTAATCCGCTCCTGCTTCAATAGCTAATAATCCCTGAATAACTGTATAAATAGCTGTTGCAGTAATATGGTAGCCCTCTTTTTTTAACACCTTTATTGCACGTAATCCATTTGGAGTAACAGGTACTTTGATAAATATATCA
The DNA here is from genome assembly GCF_041432365.1 of Streptococcus sp. 20925_1_69. Taxonomy (GTDB): domain Bacteria; phylum Bacillota; class Bacilli; order Lactobacillales; family Streptococcaceae; genus Streptococcus. The sequence continues at coordinate 146,146 of NZ_JAPVZL010000003.1, read as the reverse complement.
TCTCCTGCTTGTCTACGAATTTCATGAGCATCTTTTAAGATACCTTCAAAATCTTGAGAAATCACCTGAACATGAATAGAGGGTGTAGAGCCAATCAATTCTCTTACATCTTTGATTCGTTCAAAAAAATTAATAGAACCCTCTCTTTTTGCAATAGTGGGATTTGAAGTTACCCCAGCTAGCGGTAAAATTTCAGACCACTTTTTAATCTCATCTAAATTTAATGTGTCAAGCATAAATTCCATAAAAAGAACCTCTTTATTTTACAAAGTATGCTCAGTACGTCCTATAATATCATCTTGGGTTGCCTTAGAAAGAACATTGAAGAATGCAGAGTATCCTGCAACACGAACAATTAAGTCTCTGTGTTTTTCAGGATGTTTCTGAGCGTCAATCAACGTCTCTCTGGAAACAACATTGTATTGAATATGGTACCCATGTAAACGATTAAAGAATGTTCGTAACAAAGCAATTAGTTTTAATTTATCTTCTTCTTTGGCTAACGTTTGAGGATTTACTTTCTGATTTAAGAGAACCCCACCTACGATTTCATCTGTTGGTAATTTTGAAACAGATTTTAAAACAGATGTAGGGCCGTGTTGATCCATATTATGTGATGGTGAACAACCCTCTGCTAACGGTGTACCCGCGTTGCGTCCATCTGGCGTTGCTAATGTTCCACGTCCCTGTCCTACGTTGGCTGAGATAGAAGATGTTCCTGAATAACGAATTCCTCCAATAGGACCTCTTCCATAACGTGTATTAGGATATTTAGCAATTTCATCAACATAAATGTCATAAGCAGCAGTAACCAATTTGTCAGCATAATCATCATCATTACCGTACTTAGGTGCATCATGAATCAACATTTCTTGAATGACCTTACCTTCTTCTCCGGCATAATCTGTTTCCAGTGCATGCCAAAGCTGACTTGGGCTTATACGTTCTTCCTCAAATACCAATTTTTTAATTGCAGCTAATGAATCCGACAAATTTGCAATTCCAACTTGCAAACCTGATATATAATCATATACTGCTCCACCTTCTTTAAGGTGTTTTCCACGACCAATACAATCATCAGTCAATGCTGAACATAGAATATCAGGAACTTCTCGTTCCAATGATAAATCAATAGAATTTTCAACAATAACACTCATTCGTGTCAAATATCTTAGTGTTTTATCCCAAGCATTTTCTAATTCAGAAAAGTTCTTCATATCCTTAAAATGACCAAAGCTTGGTGCAAACCGTTTACCCGAAGCCGGATCAATTCCATCATTCATCGTGATAAGTAGAACCTTAGGGAAGTTCATATAACTCATACCTGTGCAACGATAGCCCCATTTCCCTGGAACTGCCGTTTCAACACATCCAATGGCACTGTAATCATAAGCATCATCTTCCAATACTCCTTTTGCAATAAAAGAAGGAATAATAATCTCATCATTATTAAATGCAGGCATACCAAAACCAAGTTTCATCACTTCAATACACTCATTCATGAAACGAGCATCTAAACCTGAATGGTAACGTACAGTTAGATTAGGTTGCGGTAGATGAGTTTGTGCAACTGATTTTAATACCAAATAAGATAATGGGTTAACAGCATCCTTCTTATCTCGAGTCTGTCCACCAATTGTAACATTTTGATATAAAGGACTTCCTGCTGAAGAAAATGTATGTGCTTGACTGCGAACCTTATTAATTGTAATTGTCTTAATCCAAAGATTTGTCAGACGTTCAACAATGCTATCTTCTGTTTCTTTACCACTTTCTAAATCAGCCTTCATATATGGATACATATATTGATCAAAACGACCATATGAAAGAGAGTGGCCATTAGATTCAATTTGTAAAATACATTGAATAAACCAAACTGATTGAATAGCTTCTGCAAAAGTAGTTGCCGGTTCATATGGGACTCGAGAGCAAATATCTGCGATCTCAAGTAATTCTTTCTTACGTTTAGGATTTGCATTTTCGGCTAAACTTTTAGCAAGATCAACAAAGCGATTTGCATATACTTTAATAGCATCGATTACGATAAAGATAGAGTCGTAAAAATGATATTTATCAATACTTGCTGGATCTGTTAAATCTAGCGCTGCTTTCGCTTTACGAGCCCGCTCTTCAAAACCTCTTAAACCAAATTGCAACAGTTTCTGATAGTTAACTGCTAAATGAGCATCTCCAGAATTCATCTTACCTTCCATACCGAAGAATCCTGTTTCCATATAAACAGACACTTCTTCAGGTAACAAGGCACCAGCTCTAGCACGTAAATTATTATTTTCCCAAAACGGAGCAATACTTCTAAGTTGTTCTTTTGTTTCTTCAGTAATATAGAAAACATCTCCATCACGCTTTTCAAAAAGATCCAACTCATTGAGAACAAATTCTAGCGTATATTCTGGAAAAATAGGAGCATCTTTATTGGAAGAAGCTTGATTTCCCGCAATCATAGATTCTTCTTCGATATAGATAGTCATATTTTCCAAAATTTCTTTGAGCATATAGGCGCGTTTTAGGACATTAGGTTGTTCCTTATATCGATCATAAGCGCGTGTTGCTAGAACCGCTCTCTCAGCATCAATATAAGGTTTTTTATTTAAAACATCTTCTCGATATTTGTTCATCCTTTCAGTAAGGCTACCAAAATATTCTGTCTTAATTGTCGTTCTTGCTACTTCTTTATTTACCATAATAAGCACCTTTCTTTCGAAAATATTTTTGTTTCTTTCGAAAATATAATACCTGGTTTTTTAGAAAATTTCAAGCTTTCAACTAGAAAAACTTTAACTCTCTAATTTTTAGCACAAATGTGTGTGTTTAATGATAATACACAAATGTTTTTTAGAATTATCATGCTTCATTCTGATAAGCTAAACGATCCTGTACTTTAAAGAATGGGAAATAAACTAATGTAGACATCGCTAATATCACCAGCTGAGTAATAACTCCTTGCCATCCACCAACCATAAATCCTGATATAATAGCTGGGGTGCTCCAAGGTAATGTAACTCCTGAAAATGGCTGCATGAAACCTGTTGCAATAGCTCCATATACTATAACAGCTGCAAGTACAGGAACAAGAATGAAAGGTACAAACATAACTGGATTCATGACAATCGGAAATCCAAATACAACTGGCTCATTTACGTTAAATATTGCTGGAAAAGCTGCTACTTTCCCTAACGCTTGGTACTGTTTAGATTTTGATGCAAAAAGCATCGCAACTACAAGTCCAAACGTAATCCCTGAACCAGATAGAATTAAAAATGAATCTAAAAATTGTTGAGTAACAATATGTGCACCATTTTCTAATGATAGATTCCCAGAGGCTAACATAGCTTTATTAGCATCAAGATTAGATAAAAGCAGAGCTGTCACTACTCCATTTACTACCGATTGTCCATGAACACCAAACCACCACAAAAATGATATAAAGAATGCAATTCCAATTGCACCATACAAAGATCCAGTTAAACCTTGCAATGGAACTTGAATAGCAGAATAAATCATTTCTATGAATGTTCCGCCATTAGTCAATGAGCTCGCTAAAATATATACAATCATAGAAAGTAAGAAAATTACAAATGCTGGAATCATTGCTTCAAACTGTTTCGCAATAGCTTGTGGAACTTGTTCTGGCATCTTAATAACAATTTTTCTCTTTATAAAGAAGGTATAAATACTTCCTACTACCAAACCTATAATGATAGCACCGATAATTCCTTGACCTCCAAACCAAACTTTACTAATAGCATCCCCAATTGCCTCACCTTGTTTAGGGATATAAGATGATCTTAGCAAAATAAAGAATGCAGATACAGATAGAACCCCAGCTGGCAAAGCCTCTACTCCGCTATTCTTAGCATAAGAATAGGCAATTGAAAAACAAGAAATTAGACCCATAATCGCAAAAGTTCCTGAATATACTTGCATAAACGGCTCTGTCCAATTTGCTCCAAATACACTAGCAATGCTCTTGTTTAATCCTTCAAATGGCAATTGTCCCATAATCAAGAATAAACTACCAACTACTGTCAATGGCAAAATTGCTAACATACCATCTTTTAGAGCTATAATACCACGCATATTCACAAACTTCATCATAGGTGCAATGATTTTTTGAACATCCATCTTTGCCATAATAAATCTCCTTTTCTTACCCACTAATCAAAGATAGGGCCAAATCTAATACTTTTTTCCCATCTAACATACCATAGTCCATCATCGGAATAACAGCTATCGGAACATCACACTTATCACAAATTTCTTTTGATTTATCTAATGTATAAGCAACTTGAGGCCCCAACAGTGCAACATCTAGATTTGGGGCATAATCCGCTAATTTAGACTGAGAAAACGCCTCTATTTCTGCCTCAACTCCACTAGATTGCGCTGCAATTTTCATATTATTTACAAGCATACCAGTAGAAAAGCCTGCTGCACAAAACAAACCAATCTTCACCATTATATTTTCCTCCTCTATGTTAATACTCTAGTATTATTTTTTGTGAAGTTCTTTTCTCAAACTAATAATTTCTTTGATTAAATTAATCTCCGTCATACTAGTCATGAGATGATCTTGTGAATGAACAAAGAGAGCTGTTATTTCTGTCTTTGTACCAGACGCTTCCTGTGCCAAGAATTTTGTTTGTAGATTATGGGCTTCTAATAAGGCTGCATCAGCTAACTGGATTTCTTCTTCACATCGTTCACATGTACCGTTTTTTATATAATCTAACGCTTTATAAATATGTTGTTTCGCATCGCCAGCATATAAAATTAAACCCATGATAATTTGATCTGGAACAATAATTTCCATAAATTCCTCCTCATTTCACTATGTAAAAAGCTTTTTCATTTGAAATTTTAAAATTTTCTTTTGTAACTATAGAATACAACTACATAATAAACTTGTCAATCTAAAGACAACAAATAAACTATTTTTATTTATATAAGCACAAATGTGCAATTGATTAAAAAGAAAAAACGATAAACTGATATCAGTCTATCATTTTCACTCGCATAAAATATTTCGAAAAGAAAAATCACCATCTTCTTCTAAAACTTTTAAAATTGTATTTTTATCTGTAATCAGATGATTTACTAGATTAGCACGTAATACAGAAAGAATCGCAGATACTTTCGTATCACCATAAGCAACAGCTAAACTTTGAGGAATATTTTTTAAATCTTCCAAAGAGATTGCTATCGTTCTTTCCTGTAAGTTCTCATAAACTTCTTTACCTTTTGAATCAAAGAATCGACAACAAATTTCCCCTACAGTTTTAACTTTTGTCAATTCTTTAAAGTCATCCTCTGTAAGCATGTCTAACCATTGATGTTTTCCTTTATTACTAAAATCACCAATCCCAACCACAACTATATCTAAATCTTTCCAACTATTTTTCAAATCTTCAAAATATCTTGATTGCAAAATACCATCTGCTAACAATTTATTTTCTTGCACAATTGTTGCATTCATAAATGTACACTCTCCATGAAATTTTCTAGACATTTCATAAATCAGTGTATTCACATGGTATTTAGCGTGTATGTGACTAGGACCACCTGCTAGAGGATAGAAGTGAACATTTCGAACACTTTTGCTGTGGATTAAATCTACTAAATTACTTAAACTTTTTCCCCAAGAAAAGCCAATTTTCATATTATCATCAATTAAATTCCTAAGGACACCTGCTGCAACTTGAGAAATTCTTTCAGATAAAATTGTTGGATTGTCATCAAATTCATTTGGAATAATTTCTAAACTTTCCAGACCATATTTTTCTTTTACATAATTTTCCAACTTAAACATATTGGTATCAAAATTCTCTATTTCAATTTTAACAATTCCTGCATTCCTTGCTTCTGTTAACATTCTACTAATAGAGGTTCTATAAATTCCTAATTTTGCTGCTATTTGTGACTGATTTAAGTTTTCAATATAATACAGATAAGCAATTTTAGAGAGCAGTTTATTCCTATCTTGATTCATACACTTAACCTCTTACGAAACTACCTTAACCATTATCCCAGCATTTTCTAATGTAGCTATATTTTGTTTAGAAAGTTTTTCGTCTGTTATTACTTCATAGACTTGACTTAAAGCAAATCTTCTTACTGTACCCCTTTTATCAAATTTACTTGAGTCAGTTAGCACAATGACTTTATCCGACGCTGCTGAAATATATTGAACTACCTCACTGCGCATTAAATCTTTTCCTGTAAAGCCCATCTCTTTATCGTAGCCATCTGTCCCAACAAAAGCTTGACGCACATGAAAAGTCTGTATCATTTCTTTTAATAAAGGTCCTACGGTAACCTGTGAATCTTTCTGAAACTCTCCACCAAGAACAATAACACGACATGAATCATAACCTCTTACAAAATTTGCTATAAAAAATGAATTTGTTACAATAGTGACATTTCTTTTTTGCTTGCAAATTTCCTCAGCAAGTAAAGCACAGGTTGAACCAGATTCTATCATTATTGTTTCATTATCTGATACCAATTTTACTGCTTCTTGAACAATTTTTCTCTTAATTTCATAATTAATTGACAAGCGTACATTTAAGTCATCTCCACTATTTAACACAGCATATCCATGCTCTCTGTGTAATAAGCCTTTTGACTCTAATTTATCTAAATCTTTTCTAATCGTTACTTTCGATACATTTAATTTTTCCGATAATGTATTAACATCAATCTTTTCATATTCTGATACTAATTTAATAATTTGTTCCAATCTTTTCATTTTACACCTCCGTTTTATTCTACCAAAATAAAAAGCAAAAAACAACAAATTAAACTTTCGTTCGTAATTGTTTTTCTTTCGTTTTTGTGATAGGATAGAATTATAAAGAGGAGGAACTCTTATGGAAATATCTAAAGGAATTATTTTTAATATTCAACACTTTTCAATTCATGACGGTCCAGGCATTCGTACAACTGTTTTTTTAAAAGGATGTCCTCTGCGCTGCCCATGGTGTTCTAATCCTGAATCTCAAAGAATGAAACCTGAAAAAATGAAAGATGCTCAACGTGAGAAATTCACTTTAGTCGGTGAAGAAAAAACTGTAGAAGAAATTATTACAGAAGTATTGAAAGACAAAGAATTTTACGAAGAATCCGGTGGAGGTTTAACTTTATCTGGAGGTGAAATATTTGCTCAATTTGAATTTGCTAAAGCTATCTTAAAGTCAGCCAAAGAGCATCACATACATACTGCAATTGAAACTACTGCCTTTGTTGATCATGAAAAATTTGTTGATTTAATCCAATATGTGGATTTTATCTACACAGACCTAAAACATTATAATTCTATAAAACATAAAAAAGTGACTGGGGTTTTTAATCAAATGATTATTAAAAACATTCATTATGCTTTTTCTCAACATAAAACTATCGTTTTAAGAATCCCAGTTATCCCTGATTTTAACAATAGTTTAGAGGATGCAGAAGAATTCGCTACTCTATTTAACTCATTAAATATCGACCAAGTTCAACTACTCCCTTTTCATCAATTTGGTGAAAACAAATATCGTTTATTAAATCGGAAATATGAAATGGATGGAGTCAACGCACTTCATCCTGAAGATCTTATTGATTATCAAAAGGTATTTCTGAACCATCATATTAATTGTTATTTCTAGTTCATTTCCTTGAAATGCTCTAGCTATTTGCAGATAACAAGCATCTATAATACATACTTAACTTTTCAAAAGGTTTAGCTAAAAAATTTTAGCCAAACCTTTTCTATTTTACCTTGCTCTAGAATTTTTAAACTGCTATACTTATAACAGAAAACCCTTCCAAGGAGGTAGCGGATGTCTCATTCCTTTAAAAAATCTCTCCAAAAAGAAATTCTCCATAGAAGCTCTATCGCAGCCTTTATGACCTCTCTTTTACTACTCATTTTACTTTTTGGTTTTTCCTATTTTTTACAAAAGCAACAACTCTCCAAAGACACGAGACAGATTGTCAAACAAGTTCAAGAGATGAAAGAAGCAAATAATGAGCTCCTGACCACTATGAACTATAAAATGATTCCTGGATTTTTGGATGGCAAACACACAGAGAGAGAAGTCTTTAGCTTATTTTACGAGACAAAAGCTAAATTAAAACTTAGTTCTGACCTCATTATCCTAAGTGATACAGGTGAATTACTATTTAGTACCAATCGCAATCATCAAGAAAGTATTTTATCTCCCTACTATCTAAAACTGCTCATTCAAAATCCTTCTCAAGAAAAAGTTACAGAAAAAATTGCACTCTCTTCAGATAAGCAACATTACACACTCTTTATCAAACCACTACTTCAAAACCAACGAGTTATAGCCTATACGATTGCTTTCGTAAATGAGAATGATTTCATCTCAAGTTTCCCAATGATAAATTCTAAATACATCATTACCGATAGCTTTGGAAATATGTTTTCCAACAATACAAACCAGTTCACTCGCTCCACTCTTGAAAAATTTGATGAAAAACTCCTACACTCTCGTACCCACTGGTATGAGAATGAACCGCTTATTGTTCAAAAAGAAAAAGTCGGTGCTATTTTTTCAATCTATACTTTTCAATCCTTTTTTCCTATTCCTAGCTTACTCGGCCTAGCCTCCATTCTCACCTTATGTATATTCTTCCTCTACTTCTGGCAAGCAAGACGAATTGCTCATAAGATTGCTACACACAACGCTGTTCCTATTGAAAGCTTAGTTTACCAACTTCAAGAAATTCCCAAACAAGCAGAAAAAAGACTTTCTCTACAAACAGGTGATGAGTTTGAATTTATGGCCGAAAAAATTAATAATATGTTGTATGAATTAGATCAACTTCATCAGAAAATGTTGACCATCGAAAAAGAAAAGTGGATTTTTGAAAGAAAAATGCTGGAAGCTCAGTTCAATCCTCATTTTCTCTACAATACGCTTGAGACAATTAAAATTACTTCTTTAATGGATGCAGCTCTCACACAAGACCTGATTCAAAATCTCACGCGCATTCTTCGCTACAGTATCACCGATTTAGAAAAAGAAACAACCATTTGCCAAGATTTAAAGATTATAGAGGATTACCTTATTATTCATAAGATTCGTTTCGAGCACTTTTCCTATGATATTGTCTGCCCAGAAACTATCGATAATCAACCTATTCCTAAACTTTTCTTGCTTCCTCTAGTAGAAAATGCTATAAAATATGGGATGCAATACCGTATTGATCTTCATATTGATATCCAAATTACCTTGGAAGCAGATTCTCTAACTTTTTTAGTCAAGGATAATGCTGGAGGACTCACAAAACAAGAGCGACTCGCTATTTTAGACTCTTTAGAAAGCCCTCATACCCAGCATGGCATCGTTAACAGCTATAAACGATTGAGCAATTTCTTTTCTGATGTCCAGCTAGATTTAGGAGTCAATCGCCAAGGAGAAACTTGGGTCAAATTTATAACGAAAGGACTAACTCATGTTTAAGCTCATTATCGTAGAAGACGAACACCTCATTCGAAAATGGCTAGAGATTGCCGTAGACTACTCTGCCTTAGGTATCCAAGTAGTAGGAACTGCCAGTCACGGTCAAGAGGGAATGAAACTCATCCAAGAAAAAGAACCTCATATTGTCTTAACAGACATCACAATGCCAATTATGGATGCTTTTATGATGTTCGAAGCCACTCGTACTCTCTCCTATGAAAAAGTTATCTTATCAGGTTATAACGATTTTCAAAATGCCAAAAAAGCCATGCAATATGGGGCAGTTGATTTCTTATCCAAACCAATTGATACCAAGGAGTTGACAGAATGTCTTCAAAAAATTGTTTTGCGATTACGAGTTAGCACTCGTCAAGAAACTCCTTTTTTAGAAGAATATCAAACTTTACTTACCTCTATCCAACAAATTGATACACAAAACCAAATCATTCAGCAAATTCTTGAATTTGTTCATCAACACTACTGTATGCACTTTACCATTTCTAGCATTGCAGAGAATCTAGGGTATAGCGAAAGTTATCTATATAAGGTTATCAAAGAAGACTTCCCAATGACGCTAAATGAATATATCTTACGCTACCGCCTCAAGCAAGCTATAGATAAAATGGCTGAATCCCCCAATTCCCCCCTAAGCGATATCTCTGAACAAATTGGATTTTCAGACTATAAATATTTTGCAAAAGTTTTTAAAAAGTATCTCCATATTTCTCCAAAAGAATTAAAACTCATGGATAAAAACCATTGATGTAAAAGGATTGCTCAGCTCAGGCAATCTTTTTATTTTGTGCTTTTACCCAATGAAAATCAAAGTGCTAACTACTCAAATCATAGCTTTGAGATTGCAGATAAAGCGACGTGTTTTGAAGAGTATTACCATCAAAATCTCAGCTACAATTCACCCATCCTTGCTCTAGGAACTCATTTCCTATTTTTCGTTTTAGATTTCTTTAAGGTTTTTATTATATTCTGTAGGACTCTACAATTTAAAAACATTAATAATCTAGGTAGAGAAAATGTTCGTAAAAAAGGAGATACTTATGAAAAAAATACTATTCTTTCTCTCTTTTAGCTGGATATTCCTTTCTTTATCAGGATGTTCTTCACCTATAGAAGCGGAAACTAGCTCTGAAAAAGATTCAGATAACACTTTGGTTGTCTACTCGCCTAACCCTGAAGACCTTATCGAAGAGACAATACCTGCCTTCGAAGAAAAATATGGTATTAAGGTTGATTTAGTACAAGCCAGCACGGGTGAATTGTTCAAAAAAGCTGAGGCCGAAAAAGAATCCCCTGTAGCTGATGTCATTTTTGGAGGCTCCTACGCCCTCTTCTCTTCTAACGAAAATCTTTTTGAACCTTATATTTCCCAAGAAAACGACCAGATAATCCCTGAATATCAAAATAAAACAGGATTCTACACACCTTACACACTGGATGTCAGTGTTATCATTGCCAATTCAGCCCTTACAAAAGATATTAAAATTGAAGGCTACAATGATCTACTCAATCCTAAATTAAAAGGAAAAATTGCTACTGCTGATCCAAGTAATGCTTCTAGTGCCTTTGCTCAATTAACAAACATGCTTGTAGACCAAGGTGGATACGAAAATGAACAAGCTTGGACCTATGTAAAAAATCTATTTACCCTAGTAGATGGAAAGATTGCATCTAGTTCTTCAAATGTTTACAAAGCTGTCGCCGATGGGGAAATGGCTGTTGGACTCACCTATGAAGATCCTGCTTTAAAACTCTTAAATGATGGGGTTGATGTAAAAGTCATTTATCCAAAAGAAGGAACCGTCTTTTTACCTGGTAACGCAGCTATCGTCAAAAATGCCAAACACATGGAAAACGCTAAGAAATTTATCGATTTCCTCCTTTCTCAAGAAATCCAAGATAAGCTAGGAACTGAAACAACAATCAGACCCATTCGTAAAAATGCTAAAACCAATAAAAATATGAAGGCTATGACAGAAATCAAGATTGCCACCGAAGATTCAGATTATGTCATTAAAAATAAATCCACTATTCTTAAAAAGTACAATGATATTTTTACAGATATTCAATCTAAAAAATAACATTTGACTGTCCAATGATTAACTGTCAAACCCTACTATAAAATCAAAAAGATTACTTCCGTTTTTGTAGAGAATTTTACTCTAATAGAATAGAATTATCGGTTTTAAAAACGCTTACATTGTTTTACAATAAACTTAAATAACACAACGGAGGTATCCATCATGAAAAAGAAATGGATGTATTATGCTGCTTGCGGACTAGCTCTTTTTGGTCTTGCTGCTTGTTCTTCTAATGAATCTGCCGATGACAGTTCATCTGATAACGGAGACGGCGGTTCGCTAGTCGTTTATTCACCAAACTCAGAGGGCTTAATTGGAGCAACTATTCCTGCCTTTGAAGAAAAATACGGTATTAAAGTAGAACTGATTCAAGCTGGTACTGGAGAACTTTTCAAAAAATTAGAATCAGAAAAAGAAGCTCCTGTAGCCGATGTTATCTTTGGTGGTTCTTATACACAATATGCTACCCACGGAGAACTCTTTGAAAACTATACTTCAAAAGAAAATGATAATGTTATCAAAGAATATCAAAACACAACTGGCTACTCTACTCCTTATACGCTAGATGGTAGTGTTTTAATCGTCAACCCTGATTTAACTAAAGGGATGAATATCGAAGGATATAGCGACCTTCTCAAACCTGAACTAAAAGGAAAAATTGCTACTGCTGACCCAGCAAACTCTTCTAGCGCCTTTGCTCAATTAACAAATATGCTACAAGCTCAAGGTGGTTACAAAGATGATAAGGCTTGGTCTTATGTAAAAGATCTCTTCACACTTATTGATGGTAAAATCGGTTCAAGCTCATCTGGTGTCTATAAAGCAGTAGCTGATGGAGAAATGGCTGTTGGTCTTTCTTATGAAGATCCGGCTGTTAAACTCTTAAATGACGGAGCTAACATCAAAGTTGTCTATCCAAAAGAAGGAACAGTCTTCCTACCTGCTAGTGCCGCTATCGTTAAAAAAGCTAAAAACATGGAAAATGCCAAGAAATTTATCGATTTCATTATCTCTCAAGAAGTACAAGATACACTTGGTACAACCACTACTAACCGTCCTGTTCGTAAAAATGCGAAAACAAGCGAAAATATGAAACCAATTGACAAAATCAAAACACTCACTGAAGATTATGATTATGTCATCAAGAATAAATCAGATATTGTTAAGAAATACAACGAAGTCTTTACAGATATCCAATCTAAACAGTAAAAGAGGTTCACTATGAGTGAGATCAAAATTATTAACGCCAAAAAAATCTACCACGACGTCCCTGTTATTGAAAATTTGAACATTACAATTCCAAAAGGAAGTCTCTTTACCCTTCTTGGACCTTCAGGATGTGGCAAAACGACTCTTCTTCGTATGATTGCAGGTTTCAACAGTATCGAAGGTGGAGAATTTTACTTCGATGATACAAAAATCAATAATATGGAACCCAGCAAACGCAATATCGGGATGGTGTTCCAAAACTACGCTATTTTCCCACATTTGACTGTCCGAGATAATGTCGCTTTTGGTCTCAAGCAAAAGAAGGTTCCAAAAGAAGAATTGATTCAACAGACCAACAAGTATCTTGAACTCATGCAAATTGCTCAATATGCGGATCGCAAGCCCGATAAACTTAGTGGTGGACAACAACAACGTGTTGCCTTGGCACGCGCCTTAGCTGTTAATCCAAGTGTTCTCCTCATGGACGAACCACTTAGTAATCTGGATGCCAAACTTCGCTTGGATATGCGTCAAGCCATTCGAGAAATTCAACACGAAGTGGGAATTACAACTGTTTATGTAACCCACGACCAAGAAGAAGCCATGGCTATTTCAGACCAAATTGCTGTTATGAAAGATGGGGTGATTCAACAAATCGGTCGACCAAAAGAACTCTATCATAAACCAGCTAATGAGTTTGTAGCAACCTTTATCGGACGCACAAATATTATCCCTGCCACTCTTGAAAAACGGAGCGACGGCGCTTATATCGTCTTTTCAGATGGCTATGCTCTTCGAATGCCAGCTCTTGATCAGGCTGAGGAACAAGCTATTCATGTAAGCATTCGTCCTGAAGAGTTTATCAAAGATGAATCGGGAGATATTGAAGGAACTATTAGCGATAGCGTCTATCTTGGACTAAATACGGAGTATTTCATTGAGACAGGATTTGCCTCAAAAATTCAAGTTAGCGAAGAATCAACTTTTGAAGAAGATCTACAAAAAGGCGATCGTATTCGTCTACGAATCAATACTCAAAAATTAAACGTCTTTTCTGCAGATGGTTCCCAAAACCTGATAAAAGGAGTCAACCATGGAACGTAAAAAACTAAATATTTGGACAGCCTCCTCTTTCTTCATCTTTCTTACCTATCTTGTCTTTCTGGTTTATCCTATCTTTACCGTGCTCAAGCAAGCACTTATACATGAAGGACAATTTTCACTAGCTAATTTTGTCACTTTCTTTAGCAAAGCCTACTACTCTGAGACACTCGTCAACAGTTTCAAGGTTTCTATTACCGCTACTGTCACTTCCTTAGTCATAGGAACCCTATTAGCTTACCTCTTTTCCATGTATGATTTCAAGGGAAAGAAATTTCTACAAATATTGATTATCATTGCTTCCATGTCAGCTCCTTTCGTGGGAGCCTACTCCTGGATTCTCTTGCTGGGACGAAATGGGGTCATTACTAAATTCCTGACAAATGCCCTTCATCTTCCAGCTATCGATATTTATGGATTCAAAGGAATTGTACTTGTCTTTACACTACAATTATTCCCACTGGTATTTCTATACGTTGCTGGAACAATGAAAAGTATTGACAATTCTCTACTTGAAGCAGCTGAAAGCATGGGGTCCTTCGGATTTAAGCGTATCGTAACGGTTGTTTTACCTCTCCTAGTTCCAACCTTACTAGCGGCTGCCCTGCTTGTATTTATGAGAGCATTCTCAGACTTTGGAACACCGATGTTAATTGGTGAAGGATATCGGACTTTCCCGGTCTTGATTTATACCCAATTTATTAGCGAGGTTGGAGGAAATTCTGCTTTTGCATCTGCTTTAGCAATTATGGCGATTATCATTGCCTTGGCAATCTTCCTTATCCAAAAATACATTTCAAACCGCTACAGTTTCAGTATGAATTCGCTCCATCCAATCGAGCCTAAAAAAACCACAAAAGGAAAAATGGTTGCCATTTATACAACAGTCTACGGAATTATCTTGTTCTCTGTTCTACCTCAAGTCTACTTGATTTATACTTCTTTCCTAAAAACATCAGGTATGGTATTTGTCAAAGGTTATTCTCTAAACAGTTACAAGGTAGCTTTCAATCGTATGGGATCTGCTATTTTCAATACCATTCGTATCCCTTTGATTGCCTTAGTTCTAGTTGTTTTATTTGCAACATTTATCTCCTACCTAGCCGTTAGAAAACGGAATTTGTTTACAAACTTAATTGACAGCCTCAGTATGGTCCCTTATATTGTACCAGGAACCGTTCTAGGGATTGCCTTCATTTCTTCCTTCAATACCGGTCTATTTGGAAGTGGATTTCTTATGATTACAGGGACAGCTTTCATCTTGATCATGTCCCTATCTGTCAGAAGATTGCCTTATACTATTCGCTCATCTGTTGCTAGTTTGCAACAAATAGCACCAAGTATTGAAGAAGCCGCGGAAAGCTTAGGAAGTAGTCGTCTCAATACCTTTGCCAAGATTACAACTCCAATGATGCTATCTGGTATTATTTCTGGAGCCATCTTATCTTGGGTCACAATGATTTCAGAACTCTCTACTTCTATCCTCCTCTACAATGTCAAAACAAGAACAATGACTGTAGCTATTTATACAGAGGTTCTCAGAGGAAATTACGGTGTAGCCGCAGCCTTGTCAACTATCCTGACTGTTCTAACAGTAGCTTCCTTGCTCTTGTTCATGAAAATCTCTAAAAGCAATAGCATTACACTTTAGTTTTCCCCATCAAAAACAGCCGAAAGGATTACTTCGGCTGTTTTTTCTTATTTTGATATTCCTACTAGATTCCTAGTTCATTGCAAGCAAGTCTAGACTGATTATACTCAATGAAAATCAAAGAGCAAACTAGGAAACTAGCCGCAGGTTGCTCAAAGCACTGCTTTGAGGTTGTAGATAAGACTGACGAAGTCAGCTCAAAACACTGTTTTGAGGTTGTGGATAGAACTGACGAAGTCAGTAACCATATCTACGGCAAGACGACGTTGACACGGTTTGAAGAGATTTTCGAAGAGTATTAAATAGAGGCTTCCTCCATCTTCTCCCGTCCTAGTTCTCGGTAACTACGGTCGCCGACAACTTCAACCCTAAACTGACCGTCCTCATATTCAAGAATCGTCACACTACCATTATCTAGACCATGCGGATGCATGCCATTAATCAGATAAACAATGGTTCCAATAGTCATTCCATGGCTGACAACAAGGGCGTTACCTCCACCTTGATCTTCCATTTCTTTTGCAATCATTTCAAAGCCTTCCTTGATTCGGCCACTGAGTTTTTCCCATCCTTCAGCCCAACCAGCTGTATCGACCTCTACCAAGCCCTCAGCCAGTTCAGCATAAGACAATTGATGAACGTGGTCCACATTAAAGATACGAGGAATAATGCCCATGAAAAGATCGCCATCGTAGGCTCCATCAAAACTACCGAAACACCATTCTCTGATACGCTTGTCCATGCGATAAGGGATTTTCCCCTGCAAGCCAAGTTCATCAAGGATAATTCCCATTGTCTGAATGGTGCGCCCTGAATCACTCGAATAAGCGCGCTCAAACTGCAGACCAGATTCTCGCAAACCGATTCCTAATTCTTGAATCCCTCGTTCACCTTCAGCTGTCAAGGGAGTATCGCTCCAACCTTGCGCGCGACCAATCGTGTTAAACATGGTCTTGCCATGACGTACCAAATACAAACGTACTTTTACCATTTTCCATCCTCCGTTTGCTTCTATTATATCATGGATGATAAAACAAAAGCCACCCATACAGGCGACTTTTGCAGGAGATTATTATGAAAAAGTTTAGGAGTTCTATTAAATAAAGATATTAGATGAAAATCAAATTCAAACTAAATCAGTGTTATCTGTTTCAAATAATATTAGGAGGTCTTTA
The DNA here is from genome assembly GCF_041432365.1 of Streptococcus sp. 20925_1_69. Lineage (GTDB taxonomy): Bacteria > Bacillota > Bacilli > Lactobacillales > Streptococcaceae > Streptococcus. Next base: position 129,426 of record NZ_JAPVZL010000003.1, on the reverse strand, counting down.
TTTAATGATTATAGTATACACAGCTAACCTTAAATAGAACTTAAAATTTCTCCTATTTTCTTAATTTTTAAAACTATGAATTGGTGCTGGGATTTGTCCTCCACGAGAGATGAAATCAACAGACGAAGCCCCATTGACCTTCATAACTGGAGCTGTACCAAGAAGACCACCAAACTCAATCATATCTCCCTCTTTTCCTTTGGGAATAATACGAACAGCTGTTGTTTTCATGTTAATAACACCAATTGCAGCCTCATCTGCAATCATGGCCGCAATGGTTTCAGCAGGAGTATCTTCTGGGATAGCAATCATATCCAAACCAACGGAACAGATAGCCGTCATAGCTTCTAGTTTTTCCAAATTAAGAGAGCCATTTTGCACTGCAGCAATCATTCCTTCATCCTCTGAAACAGGGATAAAGGCACCAGACAAACCACCAACTTGGTTGCAAGCCATAACTCCGCCCTTCTTAACTTGATCATTCAAGAGAGCCAAGGCAGCCGTCGTCCCGTGTGTTCCAACTGTCTCAAGTCCCATTTCCTCAAGGACACGTGCAACAGAATCTCCAACCGAAGGAGTTGGCGCCAAACTCAAGTCTACAATACCAAACTCCACACCCAGTCTTTCACTAGCCATCTGACCAACCAATTGACCGATACGAGTGATTTTAAAGGCAGTTTTCTTAACTGTTTCGGCTACTACATCAAAGCTCTGTCCACGAACTTTTTCCAAGGCACGTTTCACAACACCAGGACCAGAAACTCCGACATTGATGATAACATCTGCCTCCCCAACACCATGAAAGGCACCCGCCATAAATGGATTATCCTCAACAGCATTAGCGAATACAACCAGCTTGGCCGCTCCCATATCTGATAGATTAGCCGTTTCCTTGATAACTCGTCCCATATCTGCCACAGCCGTCATATTAATACCAGACTTGGTTGAGCCAATATTAACTGACGAGCAAACCTTATCTGTTTCAGCCAAAGCACGAGGAATAGAATTGATGAGAATCTCATCTCCCTTTTGGTACCCCTTTTGTACCAAGGCAGAGAAACCACCAATAAAATCCACACCGATTTCTTTCGCAGCCTTATCAAGCGCTTTTGCCAGAACCACATAGTCCGTCGCATCTGTCGCTGCCCCAATCAGAGAAATAGGAGTCACCGATACACGCTTATTAACGATAGGAATTCCCAACTCAGCTGCAATTTCATCGCCAACAGCCACTAAATTAGTCGCCTTGGTCCTAATCTTTTGATAAATTTTCTCCGCAGCACGATTGATATCCGGATCAATACAGTCCAAAAGGGAAATTCCCATGGTAATGGTTCTAATATCGAAGTTTTGCTCCTCAATCATGGCGATGGTTTCAGTAACTTGTCTAATATCCATGATAACCTCCTAGATATTATACATAGCTTCGAAAATCGCTGCACTCTGAATGTTGATTTTCACATTCAAAATTTGCCCAAAAGCTTCAAATTCATTACGAAGACGTGTAAAATCTTGCTTTTCATCACTAGAGACGACAGCCATCATCGTGAAATATTCATCCAAGACAGTTTGAGAGATATCATCAATATTCAAACCCAATTCTGCTATTTTACCAGAAACACCTGCAACAATTCCAGATTTATCTTTACCAACAACAGTTATAATCGCTTTCATAAGCAAACTCCAATTCTTCTTTTAATAGGAAACCTGAACATTAAACAGGATTCTTTTCAAATAGTATAGCATAATTCCAACTAAAATACTCAAAAACGCCTGCTTACGAAGTTGTTCTTAAGAAAAAAACAATTTCGTAAACAAGCGTCTACTATCCCAACTTATGATGAGTGTTCCCGCTAGGACCGAAATCCTAGCGGTAGACCAGAGCTAGACTAAGAGCACAAGACTCCATCATCATAACACTCAACAAAATTGATGATTTTATACTAATTCGATGATCGCCATTGGCGCTGCATCACCACGACGTGGTTCAGTTTTAAGGATACGAGTGTATCCACCGTTACGTTCAGCATAACGAGGTGCGATTTCTGAGAACAATTTTTGAAGTGCTGTAGTAGAAGTGTACTTGTCAGTTGCTTCATCATAGTTTTCAGATGCGATTTCATTACGTACGAAAGCAGCTGCTTGACGACGTGCATGCAAATCACCACGTTTACCTAGAGTAATCATTTTTTCAACAGTTTTACGGATTTCTTTAGCACGAGCTTCAGTTGTCACGATTGATTCGTTGATCAAAAGGTCAGTTGTCAAATCGCGAAGCATTGCTTTACGTTGTGAGCTAGTGCGTCCTAGTTTACGGTAAGCCATGTATTCCTCCTTTATTTATCTTTTAATCCAAGACCCAAATCAATGAGTTTGAGTTTCACTTCTTCCAAACTCTTGCGTCCAAGATTTCGTACTTTCATCATCTCTGCTTCAGATTTTTCTGTCAAATCATGCACAGTATTGATACCGGCACGTTTCAAACAGTTATATGAACGCACAGACAAGTCCAGTTCCTCAATCGTACGATCCAAAATACGGTCGTCAGATTCAGTATCAGCTTCTTTCATCACTTCAGTTGACTTAGCAATCTCAGTAAGATTTGTAAACAAATCAAGATGTTCTGTCAAAATACGTGCTGAAAGCCCTAAAGCATCTTCTGGAATAATTGTTCCATTTGTCAAGATTTCAAGGGTTAATTTGTCAAATCCATCATTGCTACCTACACGAGCAGGTTCCACTTGATAGTTGACTTTTGTAACTGGTGTATAAATAGAATCTACAGCAAGTGTTCCAACTGGTGCATTATCCTTTTTATTTTCATCAGCAGGTACATATCCACGACCACTGTTAACAGTCATAGTCGCTTTTAGAGAAGAACCTTCACCGATTGTAAAGAGATAATGATCTGGATTTACAATTTCAATATCGCTATCTGTCAAAATGTCACCAGCTGTTACTTCAGCAGGACCTTCAACATCTAGTTCGATGATTTTTTCGTCTTCAACGTACGATTTCACTGCAATTCCTTTAATGTTCAGAATGATTTGCATCACGTCTTCACGAACACCTGGAACTGTGTCAAACTCATGTAACACACCATCAATATTGATAGATGTCACAGCTGCTCCTGGTAGAGAAGCTAGAAGTACACGACGAAGAGAGTTACCAAGAGTTGTACCGTAGCCACGTTCAAGTGGTTCGATTACAAACTTGCCATAATCTTTATTTTCATCAATTTTTGTTATATTTGGTTTTTCAAACTCGATCATTTAGTTACTCCCTCTTAAACGAAAAGCAGTGTAATGCGATGATTATACACGGCGACGTTTTGGAGGACGAGCACCATTGTGTGGCACTGGAGTCACATCACGAATTGCTGTTACTTCAAGACCAGCGGCAGCAAGCGCACGAATAGCTGACTCACGACCAGAACCTGGACCTTTTACAGTAACTTCAACTGATTTAAGACCGTGTTCTTGTGCAGATTTAGCAGCAGCTTCAGAAGCCATTTGAGCAGCGAATGGTGTAGATTTACGAGAACCTTTGAAACCAAGAGCACCAGCTGATGACCAAGCAATTGCATTACCATGCACATCAGTAATCATAACAATAGTGTTATTAAATGTAGCGTGAATATGAGCAATACCAGATTCGATATTCTTTTTCACACGACGTTTACGTGTTGGTTTAGCCAAGACTTTTACCTCCTATATTATTTTTTCTTACCAGCAATCGCAACAGCTTTACCTTTACGAGTGCGAGCGTTGTTTTTAGTGTTTTGTCCACGGACAGGAAGTCCACGACGGTGACGGATACCACGGTATGAACCGATTTCCATCAAACGTTTGATGTTCAAGTTTACTTCACGACGAAGGTCACCTTCAACTTTGATTGCATCCACTTCACGACGGATAGCATCTTCTTGATCTGATGTAAGATCACGTACACGAACATCTTCTGAGATTCCAGCAGCAGCCAAAATTTTCTTAGATGTTGCAAGTCCGATACCATAAACATAAGTCAATGAGATTACTACGCGTTTGTCATTTGGAATGTCAACTCCAGCAATACGAGCCATGTTTTCTCCTTTCTATCTTATCCTTGACGTTGTTTGTGTTTTGGATTTGCTGGGCAAATTACCATAACACGACCATTACGACGAATAACTTTACAGTATTCGCAAATTGGTTTGACCGATGGTCTTACTTTCATTTCTTATCCCTCCAAGTTTTTCGATTATTTAAAGCGGTAAGTGATACGTCCACGTGTCAAGTCATATGGACTCATTTCGACAGTAACACGATCTCCCGCTAAAATACGAATATAGTTTTTACGAATTTTACCAGAAACTGTTGCTAAAATCTGATGTCCATTTTCAAGTTCAACCGTAAACATTGCATTCGGCATTGTATCAACTACTTTGCCTTCAACTTCAATCACATCGTCTTTTGCCACGCAAAAGCACCTCCATAAATTTCGATTCGATGCCTCTAGACACAGAGACAACAATTATAAGTCAGACTATCTCAGTATAACATTTGTAGCGGATTTTTGCAAGTGTGAAAAACGCTTTATTTCAAATTTGTCAATACTTTTTCGATATCTGAGAAGACATCATTGATATCTTGATTACCTTCGATGTCATGAACCAAACCTTTGGCACGGTAGTGAGCAATGATTGGTTCCCCTTGAGCAATATTAACGTCCAAACGACGTTTTACTGTCTCAGGTTTATCATCTTCACGTTGGTAGTAATCTTCTTCTTTATAGTCAACTGGTGGGTTAAAGACCTTGTGGAAAGTTTCTCCAGTTACGCGGTGGATGATACGGCCACTCAAACGTTCCAAGAGACTGTCTGGATTTACTTCAATGTTGATAACACCTTCTAGTTCGATGCCAAGTTCAGCCAATGTTTTGTCCAAAGCATGAGCTTGTTCGATTGTACGTGGGTAACCATCCAACAAGAATCCTGTTTCTTTAATATCATCTTGTGAAAGACGTTCTTTTACGATTCCATTAGTAACTTCGTCAGGAACTAATTCACCCTTGTCAATATATGACTTAGCAAGAACACCCATTTCAGTTTGATTTGCCATTGCAGCGCGGAACATATCACCAGTTGAGATATGTGCAACATGGAATTGTTCTACGATTTTTGCTGCTTGAGTTCCCTTACCTGCACCAGGTAAGCCCATAATCAAAAGATTCATGATTTGATCTCCTTATTTTATTTTTAAATAGAAGCAAAAAGTCTTTTCACCCCTATTTAAAAACAAAATAGAAGAGGGGAGACCAAACTCTCACAAATGTCAGAGTTTAAACCTCCACTCCCTCAGTAATTACTGATTCAGTAATTACTTTTATTCTGTTCTGTCCATGAAACCAACATACTTACGTTTCAATAGGTAGCCTTCCAATTGTTTGATTCCTTCAATACCTGTAGAGATAATGATCAAAAGACTGGTTCCTCCAAAAGCAACTGCTTCTGAAAGTCCGAAAACATCTTTTGCTACGATCGGTAAAATAGAAATCACACCAAGGAAGAGAGAACCAACAGTTGCAAGACGACGAAGAAGTTTAGACATATATTCTTCTGTACCTTTACCAGGACGAACTCCGTGGATATAGGCACCGCTCTTTTGTAGGTTTTCTGCCGCTTTTTCAGGATTAATCTGTACAAACGTATAGAAGAATGTAAAGAGAATAATCAACAAAGCATACATAGCAATACCAGTTGGTGAAGTTGTTGCCAGCATTTCTTGTGCTGTTCTTACCCAAGCCCAATCATGACCTGTAGCGCTCAAAAACTGAAGAATGGCCGCAGGAGCTGCAGTAATCGAACTTGCAAAGATAACAGGGATAACTCCAGCAGGGTTTACCTTCAAAGGAAGGTAAGAGCTAGATGGAGCACCTTGTGCAACCTTAGTATATTGGATTGGAATTTTGTATTCTGCTTGTTGAACATAGGTTGTAAAGTAAATGATCAACAAAACAGTAATAATCAAAATGATTACGAAAATGATAGATGAGTTGATACGGCTACTTGGGACGTTCACAAAGTAATCCACATAGATGCCCTGAATCATCTCTGGAATTGAGGCAACAATCCCGGCAAAGATAATCATAGAAACACCATTTCCGTATCCTTTATCTGTAATTTGCTCTCCCAACCAAGTCACAATCATGCTACCAGCTGTTAAGATGATACCAATCATGATAAAGACTTGTGGAGTAAGAGCTGTTTTCAACAATTGAGCTCCAGCCAAAGTATTAAAACCAGCTGTAATCCCGATAGATTGCACAAAAGCGAGAACTAGAGCAATATAACGAGTAGCTTGATTCAATTTTCTTCGACCTACTTCCCCTTGTTTGCCCCACTCTACAAATTTGGGTAAAATATCCATTTGCAAGAGTTGGACAACGATAGAGGCCGTAATGTAGGGACTAACACCAAGAGCAAAAACTGAGAAGTTTTTCATGGCATTCCCTGAGACCAAGCTCAACATGTTTAAGAAGGATAATCCACTTAAAGCATTCAAGCTATTGGCATTCACACCAGGAACTGTAATGCTAGTTCCGATACGAAAGACCAAAACGATAAAAATTGTAAATAAAATTTTTGATCGAACTTGCTTGACTTTAAGAGCTTCTCTTAATAATTTAAAAAACATAGGTCACCTCTCTTAGATGACTTCTACTGAACCACCTTTAGCAGTGATAGCTTCTTCAGCTGATTTAGAGAATTTAGCTGCTTTCACAGTCAATTTCTTAGTCAACTCACCGTTACCAAGAATTTTAATACCTGATTTTTCAGCTTTAACAATTCCTGCTTCGATAAGAACAACTGGAGTAACTTCAGCACCATCTTCAAAGACGTTCAATTGGTCAAGGTTCACAATTGCGTATTCTTTAGCGTTGATGTTAGTGAATCCACGTTTTGGAAGACGACGGAACAATGGAGTTTGTCCACCTTCAAAACCAAGGCGAACTCCGCCACCGCTACGAGCTTTTTGACCTTTTTGACCACGACCAGATGTTTTACCGTTACCTGATGAAGTACCACGACCAACGCGGTTACGTACTTTACGAGAACCTTCTGCAGGTTTCAATTCATGAAGTTTCATTTTTATTTTCTCCTCTTTTGTAAAATGCTAGCGCCGATAAGGGAGAAAAGGTTGTCTCCCCCATCAACTCGCCTATACGACGTCATCATAGATGACTATATCTAGTTTTAGGGGATGGTATAGTGCACATCCCCTAAAAATTCATTAGTTTACTTCTTCAACTGTTACCAAGTGAGATACTGCTGTGATCATACCACGGATAGCAGCGTTATCTTCTTTAATAACAGAGCTGTTCAATTTGCCAAGTCCAAGTGCTACAACAGTTTTACGTTGTGATGGAATGCGTCCGATTGGAGACTTAGTCAAAGTAATTTTAATTTGAGCCATTTTATCCCCTTTCTTATGCCAAATCAGAAACTGAAATACCACGAAGGGCAGCAACTTCTTCAGCGCGTTTCAATTGTTTCAAACCTTCAACAGTTGCACGAACAATGTTGATTGGAGTGTTAGAACCAAGTGATTTAGATGTAATATCTGCCACACCTGCCAATTCCACAACGGCACGAACTGCACCACCAGCGGCAACTCCAGAACCTTCTACAGCAGGTTTCAACAATACTTTAGCTCCACCGAATTCTGAAAGAACTTCGTGTGGGATTGTTGTTCCAACCATAGGAACTTCGATCAAGTTTTTCTTAGCATCATCTACTGCTTTACGGATTGCTTCTGGAACTTCTTGAGCTTTACCAGTACCAAATCCTACGCGACCATTGTGGTCACCAACAACAACAAGAGCTGCGAAACGAAGACGACGTCCACCTTTAACAACTTTTGTAACACGGTTGACAGCAACTACGCGTTCTTCTAATTCAACTGCATTGTCTTTAAATGCCATTTTCTAGTGTCCTCCTATTAGAATTTCAATCCGTTTTCACGAGCTGCATCAGCCAAAGCTTTCACACGTCCGTGATATAGATATCCACCGCGGTCGAACACCACTTCTGAAATACCTTTAGCGTTTGCACGTTCTGCAACGAGTTTACCGACAGCAACGGCTTGTTCAGTTTTAGTTCCTTTTGAAACTTCTTTGTCAAGAGTTGAAGCACTTGCGAGCGTTACACCCGCTACGTCATCAATCACTTGAGCGTAGATGCCTGTATTAGAACGGAATACGTTCAAACGTGGGCGATCAGCAGTTCCAGAGAGTTTTCCGCGAACGCGACGGTGGCGTTTTTGGCGGAGTTTGTTTTTATCTGGTTTTGAAATCACAGTTTTCACCTCTTTAGTTTTAAATCGTGTGCTATGCACAAAGTTGGAAAATAGGTTGGTGGTTGAAAATCAACCACTCAACATTATTTACCTGTTTTACCTTCTTTACGGCGAACGAATTCACCAACGTAACGGATACCTTTACCTTTATATGGTTCTGGTGAACGAAGGCTACGTACGTAAGCAGCTGTTTGACCAACTACTTCTTTTGAAATTCCGCTAACAACAATTGTTGTTGGGTTTGGAAGTTCAAAAGTAATTCCTTCTGGAGCTTCAACTTCGTCTGGATGAGATTTACCAACAGCCAAAACAAGTTTAGATCCTTGAAGTTGTGCACGGTAACCAACCCCGCGCATTTCAAGTTCTTTCTTGAATCCTTCTGATACACCAACAACCATGTTGTTCAAAAGGGCACGAGTAGTTCCGTGAATAGTTTTCATTTCTTTTGAATCGTTTGGACGGTGAAGAGTTACTTCAGTACCTTCCACACGGATTTCAATATCTTTTGAGAACTCACGAGTAAGTTCTCCTTTAGGTCCTTTTACAGTTACAACGTTGTCATTGTTAGTGATTTCAACACCAGCAGGCAACACGATAACTTTATTACCAATACGTGACATGTTTATTTTCTCCTGTTAAATTGTCAGGCCAGAACGGCCAGTTTTCACGGGGTTCAGATACTTATTTAGTTCAAGAGCTGAACTGAACACGCTCTAAGAACTGTGCAAAATAGATAAGTTGGCTTGTTTGTAAACAAACTTCTCCAACTTTCTAATTTTGCTTTGTTCTTTACGAGCTTTGTATCTTGATTTTACCAAACGTAAGCGATAACCTCACCACCAACATTCTTTTGGCGTGCTTCTTTATCAGTAAGCAAACCTTCAGAAGTTGAAAGGATAGCAATTCCAAGTCCGTTAAGAACTTTTGGAAGGTCTTCACGTTTTTTGTAGACACGAAGTCCTGGTTTAGAAACACGTTTCAAGTTAGTGATAACTTTTTCACCGTTTGGTCCGTATTTAAGGAATACACGGATGATGCCTTGTTTGTCATCTTCGATGATTTCAACGTTTTTTACAAAACCTTCGCGTTTAAGGATTTCAGCAATCCCTTTTTTGATGTTTGATGCAGGTACTTCAAGTACTTCGTGTTTAGCTTGGTTAGCGTTACGAATACGAGTTAGGAAGTCTGCGATTGGGTCAGTCATAACCATTTTGTTTTTCTCCTCTTACTAGTAGTTTGCAAGTTGCACTTGCTAGTTAATACATGATACAAAGAGCGTAACAGCAAGAGCAAAAATAGGCAATTTGATGCAGGAGCGATGCTCCAAAGAAAATTGGTCTTTTTTGCCAAAGCTGTAGCTCGTGTTCAAATTGGCAAGCCCAACTGAATCCGGGCTAAACTCTGTGTGAAAAAGATAAACTTTCCTAGAAACTTCAGTTTCTTCGTCAAGTTTCCTATTTTCACTTAGAGTTTTGACGTCCTTGATATCTTAAATTACCAAGATGCTTTTGTTACACCAGGGATTTGTCCTTTGTAAGCTAATTCACGGAAGCAAACACGGCAAAGTTTAAATTTGCGGTAAACTGAATGTGGACGACCACATTTTTCACAACGAGTATAAGCTTGAGTAGAGAACTTCGCTGGACGTTTGTTCTTAGCAATCATTGATTTTTTAGCCATTAGATTTACCTCCTATATTATTTTGCAAAAGGCATTCCAAGGCCTGTAAGCAATGCACGTGACTCTTCGTCAGTGTTAGCAGTTGTTACGATAACGATGTCAAGACCACGAGTTTTGTCAACGTCATCGAAGTTGATTTCTGGGAAGATCAATTGTTCTTTCACACCAAGTGTGTAGTTTCCGCGTCCGTCAAATGATTTTGTTGGAACACCGTGGAAGTCACGTACACGTGGAAGTGAAACTGAAACCAATTTATCCAAGAATTCGTACATACGTTCACCACGAAGGGTAACTTTTGCACCGATCGCAACACCTTCACGAAGACGGAAGCCGGCGATTGATTTTTTAGCTTTAGTGATAAGTGGTTTTTGACCTGAGATAAGTGCCAATTCTTCAGCAGCTTTTTCAAGGCTTTTAGCGTTTGATACAGCTTCACCAACACCCATGTTCAAAACGATCTTATCTACTTTAGGCACAGCCATCACTGATGAGTAGTTGAATTGTTCTGTCAAAGCAGGAACTACTTCATTAAGATATTTTTCTTTTAAACGATTTGCCATTATACTTCTCCTTTCCTTCGTGATTAATCAAGCACTTCGCCTGATTTTTTGTTGTAGCGAACTTTTTTACCGTCTACAAATTTGTAACCAACACGACCAGCTACACCATTTTTGTCCAGAACTTGAACGTTTGATACGTGGATAGCTGCTTCTTTCTCGATGATACCACCTTGAGGAAGCTCGTTAGTTGGACGTTGGTGTTTCTTAACGATGTTAACACCTTCAACGATAACTTTGTTTACTTTTGGAAGGGCAGTAAGGACAACAGCTTCTGTTCCCTTATCTTTACCAGCGATTACGCGAACTTTGTCGCCTTTTTTTACAAACATTAGGTTTCTCCTTGATTTTTCTTACGCCCATAAGGGCACCCTGGAGGTAAATCCAGGGGACTAGTTTGTTTCTAAAAATTAAAGTACTTCTGGAGCAAGTGACACGATCTTCATGAAGCCACCTTCACGCAATTCACGTGCAACTGGGCCAAAGATACGTGTTCCGCGAGGAGTTTTGTCTTCACGGATGATAACTGCTGCGTTTTCGTCAAATTTGATGTATGAACCATCAGCACGACGAGCACCTGATTTAGTACGAACGATAACTGCTTTTACAACGTCACCTTTTTTAACCGCACCACCAGGAGTAGCTTGTTTTACAGATGCCACGATAACATCACCGATGTTTGCAAATTTACGTCCTGAACCACCAAGAACTTTGATAGTCAAGATTTCGCGAGCACCGCTGTTGTCTGCGACTTTCAAACGAGTTTCTGTTTGAATCATTTCAGTTTTCTCCTTTCAGGTTTGATTAGATGATGACCGCTTCTTCAACAACTTCTACAAGACGGAAACGTTTTGTAGCTGAAAGCGGACGAGTTTCCATGATACGTACGATATCACCTTCTTTGGCAACATTGTTTTCATCATGAGCTTTGTATTTTTTAGAGTAGTTAATACGTTTACCATAGACTGGGTGGTTACGTTTTGTTTCAACTACAACTGTGATTGTCTTGTCCATTTTGTCAGATACAACACGTCCAACAAGAACTTTACGATTATTGCGTTCCATTGAAATTTCTCCTTCCCTAGTCTATTATTTCGCTTCAGATTGAACTGTTTTGATACGAGCGATTTGTTTTTTAACTTCTTTCAAGCGAGCTGTTTGTTCCAATTGACCAGTAGCAGCTTGGAAACGAAGTTCAAACAATTCTTTTTTCAATTCGTTTTCGCGCTTCGCGAGTTCTTCTTGAGAAAGACCACGAAGTTCTTTAACAAATTCTTTTACTTCATTAAGTTTCATGCCTTCTCCTTATTCTGCTTCACGTTTTACGAATTTACATTTAACTGGCAATTTGTGGCTAGCAAGACGAAGCGCTTCACGAGCGATCTCTTCAGATACACCAGCGATTTCGAACATCACTTTACCACGTTTAACTGGTGCTACCCAACCTTCAGGTGCCCCTTTACCAGATCCCATACGCACACCGATAGCTTTAGCAGTGTATGATTTGTGTGGGAAGATTTTAATCCAAACTTTACCACCACGTTTCATGTAACGAGTCATGGCGATACGAGCAGCTTCGATTTGGCGGTTAGTGATCCAGTGGCTAGTTGTAGCTTGAAGACCGTATTCACCGAATGCTACTTCTTTTCCACCTTTTGCTTCACCGCGCATTTTTCCACGGAATTCACGACGGTGTTTAACACGTTTAGGTACTAACATTGGTTATTTACCTCCTTTAGTGTTTTTGCGAGCTGGAAGAACTTCACCACGGTAGATCCATACTTTAACACCAAGTTTACCGTATGTAGTATCTGCTTCTTCCCAAGCATAATCGATATCTGCACGAAGTGTGTGAAGTGGAACAGTTCCTTCAGAGTATCCTTCAGCACGGGCGATATCTGCACCGTTCAAACGACCTGATACTTGAGTTTTGATTCCTTTAGCTCCAGCACGCATTGCACGTTGGATTGCTTGTTTTTGTGCACGACGGAAAGCAACACGTTGCTCCAATTGACGAGCAATTCCTTCACCTACAAGGTGAGCATCCAAATCAGGTTGTTTGATTTCGATGATGTTGATGTGTACTTGTTTTCCAGTCAATTTGTTAAGTTTTGCACGGAGTGCATCAACGTTAGCACCACCTTTACCGATAACCATACCTGGTTTAGCAGTGTGAAGTGAAACGTTAACTTTGTTTACTGCGCGTTCGATTTCGATAGTTGAAACTGCTGCGTCAGCAAGTTCTTTTTGAACGAATTTACGGATTGCAAGATCTTCATGAAGGTAATCCGCGTATTCTTTTTCAGCATACCATTTGGCATCCCAATCACGGATGATGCCGACACGCATACCAATTGGATGTACTTTTTGACCCACGATTTTACCTCCTTATTTTTCTGCAACAGCTACAGTGATGTGAGCTGTACGTTTGTTGATTGGTGAAGCTGAACCTTTCGCACGTGGACGGAAACGTTTCATAGTTGGTCCTTCGTTTGCGAATGCTTCAGATACTACCAAGTTAGCTTTATCCAAACCAAAGTTGTTTTCAGCATTAGCTACAGCTGAATTCAAAACTTTCAAGATAATTTCAGCAGCTTTGTTTGGAGTGAATGTCAAGATTGCGATTGCATCGGCTACGCTTTTACCACGGATGTTATCAAGAACAAGACGTGATTTACGAGGTGAAACACGTACTGTACGAGCCATTGCTTTAGCTGAAGTAATTTCTGCCATTTATGTTCTCCTTATTTTCTACGTGTTTTCTTGTCGTCTGCAGCGTGACCTTTGTAAGTACGAGTTGGTGCAAATTCACCAAGTTTGTGACCTACCATGTCTTCTTGGATGTAAACAGGTACGTGTTTACGTCCGTCATAAACTGCGATAGTGTAACCAATGAAACTTGGGAAGATCGTTGAACGACGTGACCAAGTTTTAATAACTTTTTTCTTTTCGTCGTTAGCTTGAGCTTCAACTTTTTTCATCAAATGCTCATCGACGAAAGGTCCTTTTTTAAGACTGCGTCCCATTTTTATATTTTCTCCTTTAAATGTTGTACCACAGCGGCTTGCGCTCACATGGAGCGCTACCGAGCTGGCGGATTTACTAGTTGCTTAAGCAACTAGTTTAATATTATTTCTCGTTGCGACGACGAACGATAAGTTTGTCAGATTTCGCTTTCTTGTTACGAGTTTTAAGACCAAGAGCAGGTTTGCCCCATGGAGTAGATGGTGCTTTACGACCAACTGGTGCTTTACCTTCACCACCACCGTGTGGGTGATCGTTAGGGTTCATTACAGAACCACGAACTGTTGGGCGGATACCTTTCCAACGGCTACGTCCTGCTTTACCAAGGTTTACAAGTCCATGTTGTTCGTTTCCGACGACACCAACTGTAGCACGGCAAGTTCCAAGAATCATACGAACTTCACCTGATTGAAGACGAACAAGAACGTATTTACCTTCAGAACCCAATACTTGAGCAGATGCTCCAGCAGCACGTACCAATTCACCACCACGACCTGGTTTCAACTCGATGTTGTGGATCAAAGTACCAACTGGGATGTTAGCAAGTGGAAGAGCGTTTCCGACTTTGATATCTGCTTCTGGACCTGAAACGATACGTTGACCTACTTCAAGACCTTTTGGAGCGATGATGTATGCTTTCACACCGTCAGTGTAGTGTACAAGAGCGATGTTTGCAGAACGGTTTGGATCGTACTCGATTGTTTTAACAACTGCTTCAACGTTGTCTTTGTTACGTTTGAAGTCAACCAAACGGTAGAAACGTTTGTGTCCACCACCTTGGTGACGAACTGTGATACGACCGTTGTTGTTACGACCAGCCTTGCTCTTCAATGCAACAAGCAATGATTTTTCAGGAGTGCTTGTTGTGATTTCAGCGAAATCCAAAGAAGTCATATTACGGCGACCGTTTGTTGTTGGTTTATAAACACGAATTCCCACGATATTTCCTCCTTAGATTATTCAGCTTCAGCAGCAAACAACTCGATTGCTTTAGAATCAGCTGTAAGTGTGATGATAGCTTTTTTAGTTTTGTTAGTAAAACCAGTGTAACGTCCAACACGTTTAGCTTTTGGTTTTACGTTGATTGTGTTAACGTTGGCAACTTTAACACCTTCGAAAGCAGCTTCAACAGCTTGCTTGATCAAAAGTTTGTGTGCACGAGTGTCAACTTCAAATACATATTTACCTGCTTCAAGTTGAGCCATTGAGCTTTCAGTGATTACAGGTTTTTTGATAACATCATACAAATTCATTATGCAAGAACCTCCTCAATTTTAGAGATAGCTGCTTGTGTGACAAGAAGTTTGTCGCTATTTGCGATGTCAAGAACACTTGCAGTTGTAGCAGTTGCAACTTTCACGTTTGGAAGGTTACGAGCTGAAAGAGCTGCGAATTCATTTCCTTCTTCAAGGATAACAAGAACTTTAGAATCGATGCTCAATGCTGCAAGAACTTTTGCAAATTCAGCAGTTTTTGGAGCTGTAAATGAAAGAGCGTCTACAGCTACGAATTTGTTTTCAGCAACTTTTTCAGAATAAACTGATTTAAGAGCTAGGCGACGAACTTTTTGTGGAAGTTTGTAGCCATATGAACGTGGAGTTGGTCCGAAGACAACACCACCACCACGCCATTGTGGTGAGCGGATAGAACCTTGACGAGCACGTCCAGTTCCTTTTTGACGCCATGGTTTGCGTCCACCACCTGATACTGCAGAGCGGTTTTTAACAGCATGTGTTCCTTGGCGAAGGCTTGCGCGTTGGCTGATGATCACATCAAACACAACTGATTCATTTGGTTCAATACCAAATACTGCATCGTTAAGAACAACTTGGCCAGCTTCTTTACCAGTTTGGTCAAATAATGTTACGTTTGCCATTGTGACTGATTTCCCCTTTCTTTATTATTTACCAGCTTTAACTGCTGATTTGATAGTGATAAGAGATTTCTTAGCACCTGGTACGTTACCTTTGATAAGGATAACGTTCTTTTCTGGAACAACTTGTACAACTTCAAGGTTTTGAATTGTTACGCGGTCACCACCCATACGTCCTGCAAGGTTTTTACCTTTGAATACGCGGTTAGGTGCAACAGGTCCCATAGAACCTGGACGACGGTGGTAACGAGAACCGTGAGCCATTGGTCCACGTGATTGTCCGTGGCGTTTGATAACACCTTGGAAACCTTTACCTTTAGAAGTACCAGTTACGTCAACAACGTCTCCAGCTGCGAATGTTTCAACTGTGATTTCAGCACCAACTTCCAAGCCTTCAACGTTTTTGAATTCACGAATGAAGCGCTTAGGAGCCGTGTTAGCTTTCGCTACATGTCCTTTAGCAGGTTTGTTGCTCAATACTTCGCGTTTGTCATCAAAACCAACTTGGATAGCGTTGTATCCGTCTGTTTCAACAGTTTTAACTTGAAGAACAACGTTTGGAGTTGCTTCAATAACTGTTACAGGGATCAATTCGCCAGCTTCAGTGAAGATTTGAGTCATTCCCACTTTTTTCCCTAAGATTCCTTTTGTCATGAGAAAATAGTTCCTTTTCTATATTTTTTATTCAAAAAGTTTTTAACGAGCGTTTTTTATGCTCAAGGTATCAAGCTTTAGATTAAAGTTTGATTTCTACGTTTACACCACTTGGAAGATCCAATTTCATCAAAGCATCAACTGTTTTTTGAGTTGGGTTAACGATATCGATCAAACGTTTGTGTGTACGCATTTCAAATTGTTCGCGAGAGTCTTTATATTTGTGAGTCGCACGAATGATTGTGTAGAGGCTACGTTCAGTTGGAAGTGGGATTGGACCCGCAACTTGTGCACCTGTACGAGTAGCTGATTCTACGATTTTTGCAGCCGCTGTGTCAAGCGTACGGTGTTCGTATGCTTTCAAACGGATACGGATTTTTTTGTTTGCCATCTTTTTCTCCTTTTCGTCTATTTAAGATAATAGGCTAGCTCCACAAGAAAACCGACGCGGTGTTGCGTGGCAATGCAACCGAGCGTGTCGCAACCTCTTGCATCAAAGCTAAGGCTGTAATTTACAGCACCATAATAGAATAACACAAAGCCCCTGCGATTGCAAGGGATTTGTTGCCGTTTTTTTAAATTTTTAACATGAAAATGTTTTCTTTTTTGATAGGTCATTTATTTAAATATTCTATGGAAAAAAGTTACTCTCTCTTCACCTGTTCATAGCTTTCTTTTCCGTCATTGAGCTTGTCCCAAATCACTACTTGCCCACCTTTGAGGGATTTTTGCACATCGATAATTCGTTGATTGGACGAACCTCGAAACTGGAGCATGAGATTTCTTTTAGTTCGATCGTATCTTCCATCAACAAGAATATCAATCAGTGACAAGAGTTCCATTTTATCTGGAGTTTCCAACATCATTTCTTCCCAAGTGTAGCCGGTCCATGACCAGATGTCCTTGTCTGGCAATTCCTTCCGAATACGTTTCACGAGTGGCAAAAGAATCCCAGTATTGAGAAAAGGCTCCCCTCCCAGCAAAGTCAAGCCTTGAACATAGGGTTGAGCTAGATCTGCCATAATCTGTTCTTCTAATTCTGCTGTGTAGGGAATTCCTGCATTGAAAGACCAAGTAGCAACATTATAACATCCCTCGCAGTGAAACATGCAGCCTGATACATAGAGGGAGTTCCGCACACCTTCTCCATCCACAAAGTTAAAGGCCTTGTAGTCAATGATACGGCCTTGACTGAGTTCCTCGCTTTTCCATTCTTGTGGTTTTGGATTATTCATTCGCTACCTCTATCCAATAACGCTCCACACCATTACGAACATCCTCAAGGAGCCCACCATTTACTAAAATGACTGCTCTGCTAGCAGGATTATTTACGCTACAGGTCACAAGAGTTCTCTTGATGTTCTTTCCCTTAGCAACTTGCAAGCCCTGACGGAGAGTTTCCTTAGCATAACCTTTGCCTCTTTCTGATGGACGAATGGAGTAGCCAATGTGGCCAGCATAATTCAGTAAACCCTCATTCAGTCTCAATCGCAGATTCAAAAATCCTAGAGCACGACCTACATCATCAAATGATACAAATTGAATAGAAGGAACACGATTTTCAGGCAAGTTTATTCCCATCTCTTTTTGCATATTTGTTTCCAACCACTCTTCATACACAAAGTTCTCTGTATCCCAAAATCCTCCATCATGGGCTGATTGGCTCTTTTCAAACTCTGCCATCATCTCTAAAACTGTTTCTTTATCTGCTAATCTTGGTCTTCGTAGTTCCATCCTTACCTCCCACTATTAGAAAAGTGAGAGCTGACTCTCATACTCTTCGAAAATCTCTTCAAACCACGTCAGCGTCGCCTTACCGTAGATATATGTAACTGACTTCGTCAGTCTTATCTACAACCTCAAAGCAGTGCTTTGAGCAACCTGCGGCTAGCTTCCTAGTTTGCTCTTTGATTTTCATTGAGTATCACTTTTATTTTTTCTTATTCTTGTTTAAAAATTGTTCTTTGAGGTTGAGCAAGCGTTCTTTTTTACCAGCTCCACCTTTAGAGTGTTTCTCGTGATAACGGGTCACTTGTGCACGCCCCTTATCATCTAATTGATATTTTCCCATTTCATTTCTTTCTAATTTGTTACTTGATGTCCAGCTATTTTAATCGTTGAACCATTCATATGTTTGACACGCGCAGCGATTTCCTTGTGACGTCCATTAACCATCGGACGCGCTTGAGGATTCCCTAGATAGCCACAAGTCCGTTTAACAACGTCTACTGTTTTAGGGTCGCTATTGCCACAGTTAGGGCAAGCAAATCCTCTCTCAGTTGGTTCAAAATCCCCTTCAAAGTCACACTTGTAGCAACGGTCAATTGGAGTATTGGTCCCCAAATATCCCACACGGTCATAAGCATAATCCCAGACAGCTTCCAAGGCTTTAGGATTTTGCTGAAGGACTGGATACTCACAATAATGGATGAAACCACCTGACGCACCTGCTTCTGGATAGACTTTTTCAAAATCCAATTTTTCAAACGGTGTTGGATTTTTACGAACATCATAGTGGAAAGAGTTGGTGTAGTATTCCTTGTCTGTAATATCAGGAATAGAACCAAACTTCTCTGTATCTAGTCGACAGAAACGGTCTGTCAAACTTTCAGACGGTGTTGAGTAAATAGAGAAATGATAGCCATATTGATCTGACCACTCTTCTACACGGCGTTTCATATCTCGAATAATGTCTAGCGTGAATTCCTTAGCATCTGGATTACTTTCCCAGCTGTTACCAAAGAAAACTGTCGCTACTTCGTACAAACCGATATAGCCTAGTGAAACTGTCGCACGACGATTCTTAAAGAGCTGGTCAACACTTTCTTCCTTACCTAGACGATGGCCAAAAGCACCGTACTGATAGAGGATAGGAGCATTGGCTGGCGTCGCCTCTTTAGTGCGTTCGACACGATAAACAAGAGCATCTTCAGCGATATTCATCCGCTCGTTGAAGATTTCCCAGAACTTATTCATGTCGCCCTCAGACTCAAGAGCAATACGAGGCAGGTTAACTGTCACAACACCCAAGTTCATCCGACCTGAATTGACTTCTACGCCATTCTCGTCTTTCCACCCTTGAAGGAACGAACGGCAGCCCATAGGAACTTTGAAAGAACCTGTCAACTCAACAATCTTATCATAAGACAAGACGTCTGGGTACATCCGTTTGGTTGCGCACTCTAGAGCCAATTGCTTGATATCGTAGTTGGGTGTCCCTTCCTCTAAGTTAAGGCCTCTTTTAAGCGTGAAAATAAGTTTAGGAAAGATAGCTGTACGGTGTTCTGAACCAAGCCCATTGATACGAATGTTTAAAATTGCCTTTTGAATTTCCCGCTCAAAACGATTAGTTCCTAGACCAAAACCTAGCGAAGTAAAAGGTGTTTGTCCATTTGAAGTAAAGAGAGTATTGATTTCATACTCGAGTGATTGCATGGCATCGTAGATGTCTTTTTGCGTTTTCTTCCAGGCATAATCTTCCCGTTTTTCAGGCAAGACCCATTCTTCTGCATCTTTTAGATGTTTTTGATAGTTCTTCTCTGCATAAGGCGCCAAAACTTCATCGATACGGTCAGCTGAACAGCCACCGTACTGGCTAGAAGCAACGTTGGCGATAATTTGGGAAATCTGAGCTGTTGCAGTCTGGATAGACTTGGGACTTTCTACCTCTGCATTTCCAATCTTAAAACCATTTTCCAACATACCTTTAAAATCAATCAAACAGCAGTTGGTCATAGGTGTATAGGGACTGTAGTCCAAATCGTGATAGTGGATATCCCCTTTTTGGTGGGCATTGGCTACGTGCTTAGGAAGCATTTGCAGTCCGATTGATTTCCCAACAATCCCTGCTGTCAAATCACGCTGGGTATTAAAGACATCGCTGTCTTTATTAGCATTTTCATTGACAACTGCCTGGTCTTTGTTGAGAAGCTTATGGATACTAAAGTTGATATCCGTCGCTTTTGAGCGCTCAAAATCCCTCTGTGTCCGATAAGTAATATACTCCTCAGCTAGGGCATATTCTTTTGCTTCAAGGAGTTCATGTTCTACGATATTTTGAATTTCGTAAATCTTAACCCCCTGTGGAAAGCGACTATGAATTTCTGTGACAATTCGCTCGGTCAGAGCATTGAGGCGCTTTTCAACCAAGGGTGTCACATCCATAACCTTGTCAGCCGCCTTGTGGAGAGCTTTGTCAATCTTGTCCACATCAAATACAACACGTCTCCCATCTCGCTTCTCGACGAAGAGAGTTGGCAAAATTGTAATTTTTTCTTCTAGTGCAATCATATGCATGCTCTTTTCTAAAATGTTCTTTCTAAAAAGTATTATACCACTCTAAAAAGAAAAATCAATATCTTGTGTTAAAAATCCTAAAATTTTTAAAAATACACAAGATATTGATTTAGTTATTTGATTTTATAGACTTTGAATTCTGAGTAATCTGTCTTTACTGGTTGGTAATTTTCTTTCAAAATTGTTTCCACTTCAGACCAGACTGCTACCTTATCGTTCACCACAATCACCTTAGGTTGTTTTTCTTTCAAGTCATTGAGTAGCTTATTCCGATTTTCCTCAGTTGCTGTATAGTGCAACGGGGACAAAATAGCCGATGGCGACAAGCGCTCACTCTTACGATAAAGAGTTGCAGTATCATCCCATGCATATACAGCATCTTCCGTACTTGTCTCCTCTTTCACTAAATCAGCAAGACGATCACGTTCTTGATAAGGTACCGGATAAAGGACAAATCTCATCAAAAAAGGAACAGCCAAAAGATATAACAAAGTTAAAATCGGTAGGTAAAGATTTCCTTTAGTATAGCGATGCCAGAGACTAACAGGCTCTTCTCTGCGTCTTCTTCTAACGCTACGACCACTCTGTTGCCCCTTGATATTGGATACTAAAAGCAGAAGAAAGACAGGGAAAATGAGCATCAAACGGGATGCATGTAGGGGATCCTGTGTAAAGAAAATCACTACCAAACCTAAAATCAGGAATAGACTCGCAGGCACTGAGATGACATATAATTTAGAGGATTTAGATTGAAAGAGACCTAAAAAGATAAAAACCAAAACTCCCATGCCAAGAGCCAACAACCCGTAAAACAAAACATTTTCTAACAATGCCGAAACAGAAGTCAAACGAATGGAATGAATTGGATACAAAATTCCATTAATCGCATCCTCAAAACTTCCTGTTGCAACACTATAGTAGGCAGTTGGATAAAAGACAAGTGAAAAACCTAAAGCCACTGCAAGAAACTGATAAAATCCATGTGCAAAGCGTCTATGTCCAAGGTTAAAGACCAACAAGCCTAAACTCACTACAGCAATAAACAGGAGCGATGCCAAGGGAGCAAAGAAAAATCCGCCCGCCAAAGCCAACCCAATTCGTACAAATCCCTTATCATGGTTTGGATTACTTAGATAAGCTGCAACTAAACTAAAGGCCGCGAATAAGAAAGGAAGCGCTAAAAGAGTCGCATAGCCTCCACCAAAAGCAAGACCTGTAACTAGCATGTAAAAAATAGTCACCAGTTGTCCAGCTTGGTCTCCTTGCCCTGTCAAGGTGTCTGCCGATCGAAAGAGGAAAAATCCTCCTGCTACCAAGGCTAACCACTCAAAGATGGCAAAGAGAAATCCGCCCTGAGTCACGTAAGTCAGCAAATAATAAAGCAAACCTTGACTTCCATAATAGTCGCTGTAAATCTTCCCTGTCTGATGAAGGGCCCAACCTGCATAAAAATCCTGCACTTCCTGCGCACTCATTAAATCGAGTAATAGCG
This sequence comes from Streptococcus sp. 20925_1_69, assembly GCF_041432365.1. GTDB lineage: Bacteria > Bacillota > Bacilli > Lactobacillales > Streptococcaceae > Streptococcus. Next base: position 107,514 of record NZ_JAPVZL010000003.1, on the reverse strand, counting down.
GTACTCCTAGAGTTATCCCCGTTACAAGCGTACTCCATAGTAAAATTTTTACCAAAGGAAGACGACTTGATTCACGATGATGCGATTCTTGTTCGATTTGGTATTCTAGAGGTTCACGATTCTCCTGATGAACTTCTTCTACTCTACCATACACACTCATATCGTTTCTCCTATTCAATTTATCTGTCTTAGTATATCAAAAAGTCCTAGGATTGTCAGCTTGCGATGGGTGTTTGAGTGATTTTTTGTATAGTTTCACAAAGGTTTCAATTTCTCGAAATCGGTGTAAATGTGTCTGTTTAAATATCATGATATAATCCAATTCTTTCTGAGTTAACATCTTGCCTCCTACATCTTCTTATTCGTAAAAGACAAGAAAAATAGGACTGGTTTGTGTCCTCAGTCCTAGATTTCTTATAAGATAGGGGCGAATAACTGGGCGATTTCTTTTACCAGTTTTTGATACCAGCTCGTTTTGATAGAATGAGGATAGACTTCCTGAGAATCTGCAAATATATTTTGAAAATCTCGGGCGATTTCCATTATAGAATGAGTTTTATAGAGTAAGACTGCATTTTCATAGTGGTGAAGCAAACTTCTATAATCTAAGTTAATGGTTCCAACTGCAGCAAAGTCCTTATCCACTAAGATTTGTTTACTGTGGATAAAGCCTGGACTATACTCAAAAATCCTCACTCCTGCTGACAACAAATCCGGATAGGCCCCTCTTGTGATGAGTTGGATTAATTTCTTATCTGGAATGAAAGGAGTCACGATGCGGACATCGACACCCCTCATGGCCGCGTTTTTAATACTCTCTGTTAAGTCATAGTCAATAATCAAATAGGGCGTTGTAATATAGACTGAATCAGTGGCCTGATTAATCAAACTTTGATAGACTTTTTTCCCTACCTGGGTACGGAAGATGGGCTTGGGTCCACTACCGTAAGGAATGCAGAGCCCTTGGCCAGAACAAGGCTGATTTTCCAAGTGATACTGATCAAAATCACTGATTTCCCCACGATTGATGTACCAAGTCATCAAAAAGAGACGGGTTAGAGCCTTGACACCAGGGCCATCTAAGCGAATCCCACTGTCCTTCCAATAGCCAAAGCGTTCTACATGATTGATGTACTCATCAGCTAAGTTAATCCCTCCTGTATAAGCTACCTGACCATCTATGACAAGAATTTTACGATGATCCCGGTTATTATAAGCTACCGTCAAACGAGGAATCACCTTGTTAAACTTATGGGCTTCAATTCCTCGACTACGAAGCTGAATAGTATAGTCTCCAGGCAAAGTCGCCATACAGCCGATATCATCATAGAGCATCTTGATCTCTACACCTTGAGCTGCCTTTTGCTCTAGTATGTCTAGTATGCTATTCCACATCAAACCTTCTTCGACAATATAATACTCTAGAAAGATAAACTTTTCAGCTTTCTTGAGGTCTTCCAACATATATTGCCACATACTTTCACCCGAAGAAAAGAATTGTGAGTCTGTTCGATTATAGACGTCGGCATTGCTATCCATACTTAACAAAGATTTGATAACTCCGTAAGCCGCCTTATCCTCTTCCTTCAATTTCTGGCGGAGAGCTTTACTGTTATCCTCCCGAAAATGCATAGAACCAAGTTTGTCCAACTGCTTGATTTCTTTTTTGGATAATCGTCTTTCACCAAACATCAGATAGAGCAAGGGGCCAATGACAGGAACAAAAGTCACCACTAACCACATCACTTTGCTTTCAGGCGCCATGGAACGATTGACAATCGCTACGATAGTCGCCATACTCATAAAGATTAAGAGAATAACCCAAAGAATAGGGGCCATACGCCCTAAATAAAGAAAGAGACCAAAAACAAGACACAGTTCAAGCAGCATAATCGAAAGACTAAAGCCATACTTGGACATCAATAATTGAAATTTTCTATATTTCATATCCCCTCCTTGATAGTTTGAATGCTAAAAACAGGTAATTGATACTAGTATAACTCAGGTATTCGACAGAAGGCAAGTATTTATAATCATTTTTCTGAGCAAAAGCAAAAGAGACCGAAAATTCCAGTCTCCTCCTAGTCTATTTTGATAAAACGATGCGATCAGACGATTCTCTATCCATATCGTCGATAATCATCTGATTGCCATTGATTGCATAAATCTTGAGATCATCCCCAATAATCATGCGTTGATTGACTGCATCGAAGCTGACCTGCTTGATTTCTTGTTCCCCGTCAGTTTCAACCTGAGTCCCAGTACCAGTTGTTCCAGTTACCACTAAAGTGATACGGTCTCCTTCGTCCTGACCGGTATAAGTCCCATCAATATTAGTTGGTTGAGCCTCAGGCGCATTTTGTGAAGAACTTGTCGTTGCCCGGTTTGTATTTTCTGTGGAAGATGAAGCAGCAGATTGTGATTGCTGAGTTTGTTGTGTTTGCGGTTGAGCTGCTGGCTGTTGAAACTGTTGAGTCCTTTGCGAACAAGCTACTAAGAGACTAAGACTTGCTAGAGAGGTCAATTTATCTGCTCATGCCCCAGTATGTGGCTCCGTACTTCTGAGATAAAATAGAGAGACCCTGTAACGAACAACAAATCCTGAGTATCTGCTCTTGCTTCAAAATTGCTAATAAATTCTCGGTAAGAAGGAACTATATCGTAACCTGTTACATCTGTTTCACCCAAAGAACCTTGATAGTCAAAGCCGGTCACCTTGGGTTCCACCTGAGGCAAATTCTCAGTCAGATAACCTAACATCCCTTGATAATCCTTCCGTTTCAAAGCTCCAAAGAGGATTTGAGGTCGATAGCCTTCCTGCTCTTTTTCTTTGACAAACTCCACCAGGCGAGTCAAGGCAGGGAGGTTATGAGCACCATCCAAGTAAATCTGTGGGCGAATACGCTCCAAGCGACCAGCCCAATGGGTCTGTCCCAAGGCATTTCTTACAGCTTGCTCATCAACAGATTCCTTTCTTTCTCCCATAAAAAGAAGAAAAGTTTGTAGCGCCAAGGCCGCATTCTCCTGCTGATAAGCTCCTTCCAATCCTATTTTCAACTTCGAAAAAGTTCCCAAAGAGCTTGAAAAATCGCCATTCAGCATTGAAAAATCTTGACCTGCCTGATAAAGGTCAACAGCTAAAAATCCTGCTTTTTTCTGACAGACAAGTCTAGCTTCTGGAGGCAATTTCGCAATCACTGCCTTTTTACCAGCCTTAAAAATACCAGCTTTCTGCTCTGCAATTGCTGCTATACTGTCACCCAGAGTCTCCTGATGGTCAAGTCCGATGGAGGTGATGACAGCAATCTCTCCAATTACCACATTGGTTGTGTCAAGTAAGCCACCAATTCCCACTTCTAGTAAAACCAAGTCCACCTCTTGCTCTCTAAAATAAAGAAAAGCAATCAAGGTCAGCAATTCAAAAAAGGACAACTGGTCATGAGTTTGCAGAAGCGTTTTCTCCATCTCCTTGACCTGCTCAGCCAAACGGATGAAGTCTGCGTCAGCTATTGGTTGCCCATTAATGCAGATTCTGTCATTGATGGATACGATATGAGGGGAGGTAAAGGTCGCAACTTTTTTGCCATGTCCCATAAATAACTCCCTCATAAAAGCAATGGTAGATCCTTTCCCATTAGTCCCTGTTACGTGGATAATAGGGTAAGACTGCTCAGGATTTCCTAACAAATCCACCGCTTGTTGCATTCGGCCCAAACCTGATCGAAAATTCAAACCAATCCGACTATGGAGCCATTCTTCTACTTCAAACATACACATCTCCTTGACAAAAGTCTAATCAATTATCTAGCAAAATTCCGTAGATAACAAAACGAGGCCAGGATTTTCGTCCCGACCTCTCACCTGGTTAGCTAATAACTAGCTACTATAAATGTTAACGTGGGCTAAAAACATCCACTGGATGTTCCAACTCTTCTAATTTCTAGGAGTTAGGGTGATACAGTCTCCCAGACTTACTTACGGTCTTTATTTTTAGCGTCAGGCTAAAAACGTCCCCCGGACTTACCAGTGCTCTCTTATTTAAAGGAACTGGGGTAAAAATGTTCACTGAACATTTTTACTCCTCCATAAAGCTGTTGAAGACTTCTTCAATCATGTTCCATTCGTCTTCTGAGTCTTCTGGGATTGGTTGCAATTCGCCTTCTGTTCCATCTTCGTTTTCGATGAATGAGTAAGCTTGGATTTCAACTTGTCCGTCTTCGTCTTCTTCTGCGTTAACTGGTACTAGAAGAACATAGTTTTTACCAAATTCTTCTTTTCCGTCAATCGTCAAAAGGATTTCAAACAAGGTTTCATTTCCTTGCTCATCTACTAGTGTGATTAGTTCACGTTCTTCGTGGTCGTGGTTATGATCGTGTGACATAGCCTCTCCTTTATATTAAAATTTTCTATCTAAATAATTTTGTAAAATCAGCTGAGCTGCTAACTTATCAATGACTTTCTTTCGCTTATTGCGACTGATATCTGCTTGTTCAATCAACATGCGCTCAGCAGCCACTGTTGTCAAGCGTTCATCTTGATAGTCTACTGGTAAACCAAAAAGCTCTTCTAGCTTTGCTCCGTATGCTTGACTAGCTTCCACGCGCGGTCCGCTTGTATTGTTCATGTTTTTAGGCAAGCCCACTACAAATCGTTCCACCTTGTAAGTATCAACCAACTCCTTAACGCGGTCAAAACCAAATTGGCCTTGCTCCTCATTGATTTGGATGATCTCAAGTCCTTGAGCTGTAAAACCGAGCGGATCGCTAATGGCCACCCCTACCGTTTTTGAACCAACATCCAATCCCATAATTCTCATAGGTTATAGATCGACTCCTTGTCCTTTAAGGTAGTAGCGGACCAATTCCTCAACGATTTCATCACGCTCATATTTACGGATTTGATTTCGTGCATTATTATAACGAGGAACGTAGGCAGGGTCTCCACTCAATACGTAACCTACGATTTGGTTAATTGGGTTGTAGCCCTTATCGTTCAACGAAGCATAGACATCAGTCAAAGTTTCGCTAATTTCTTTTTTATTGGAATCGTCCAATTTAAAACGTACTGTTTCTTCAGTAAATCCCATTCTAACACCCTCTTTCCTTAGAATAGTACCATTATAGCATAATTCCTTACCTTCTACAATTCAGGCAGTCTATTTATTTGGATTTTCTATTGTTCTGTCGCACCATTTGCCAATCTGTCTGAAATATACTTGCTTGGTTCATTCTTCAAGAGATTTTCTAAACCAATGTTCTTCAAATATTCTAACTGAGAAGCCTTCTTGACATCCAAAACTTGAAAATCAAAACTAGTCGTTGTTTGAAGTTCGGTTGCACTCAATAGTTTAGTTTCAAGCTTAAATCCTGCTAATTTACGAGCTTCTATGATAGCCTCATCCTTCTCCTCTGCCTCCAGAAGAGCTTTTTGAGTTTCTTCCACTCCGTGTTGGTCAATATAGGTCTTCAACTCATCTGAGACTGGACGCTTTTGTTGAATGGTTAAGTTCAAAAAAGTCTTGTCTTTATAAGTAATGGTTTGAGTTTGCTGGCTACCATCATCTGACTTGGGCAAGACCAAAGTCTTGGTCACAACTGTATTCTTCTCGGCATTTTCAATAACTGGCAACGCCGACTGAAGCGTATCCTTTTCTGTTTTTGTAGCTGTTCCAGTTTCTTTTTTCTGTCCGCAACCAACCAGGACAAAAAGGAAAGCTAGGCTAACAAGAACTATTTTTTTCATTTCTTTCTTCTTTCTTTTTGAAATTAAAATAAGACTGGGAGTTGCTCCCAGCCTTGATGTTTATAGAGCTGCACGCAAACGTGCTTCTGCATTTTCTACATTACGGACAGAGCGTGGTAGGAAGGCACGAATATCGTCTTCCTTGTAGCCAACTTGCAGACGTTTTTCATCCACAAGAATTGGGCTCTTTAAAATTCTCGGTGTTTCCATAATCAGATTGAGGACTTCGTTGACACTCAAATCTTCAATATCCACTCCAAGGGCTTTGGCATAGCGATTTTTAGATGAAACGATGCTGGCTATTCCGTTATCTGTTTTGGTTAGAATATCCAGTAATTCTTCTCTCGTAATTCCTTCTTTACCAAGATTTTGTTCTTTATAACTTAACTGGTGGGCATTGAGCCAGGTTTTTGCTTTTTTACAGCTAGTACAACTTGAGACTGTATAAATTTTAATCATGTACCTACCCCTTTCGCTACATGTTACTATCAGTTTAGTCTATTATACCATAAAAAACATCCGACTTGCGACCTATTTTTAAATTTTTTTAACTTTTTTCGTCATTTTCGTACTTTTTTCTTGACAAAATGAAATTTACAGCCATTCTTGATATTTCTTGATATAGATTTTTTTCACAATTGTCACGCTAATCATATACAAAATAATGATGAAAAGCAAAAAGATGAAATAAATCGGTTTTAATGGAGTTAGATGAAGTAGGATTGCGAGTGGACTGTAGGGAAGGAAGGTCACAAAGGCTGCAGCCAATAAGGTTGTCACAAGGACTAGCCAAGCTGGACGACTTTGTAAAAAGGGAATTTTGGCTGAACGCAGCATATGGATAACCATGGTCTGTGACCACATGGACTCGATAAACCAACCTGTCTGAAACAAGACAATAAATCCTACGGCAGACTCCGCTCCATGAACATAGGCTTGACCTGTCGTCATGGGTACAATGATAAAATAGAGCAAAATAAAGGTCAAAATATCAAATGCAGAAGAGATAGGCCCCATCCAAACCATGAAACGTGTGATAGACTTGGCTTCCCAAGTATGCGGATTTCTCAAAAAATCTTTATCCACCTTGTCAAAAGGCAAGGCAATACAAGACAAATCATAGACTAGATTTAGGATAATCAAATGGACTGGTGCCATTGGTAAAAATGGCAAAAAGATTCCAGAGACCAATAGGGATAAGATATTTCCAAAATTAGAACTCACTGTCATTTTGATATATTTAGTCATATTGGCATAGACCTTACGACCTTCAACAAGTCCTTTTTCAAGCACCATGAGATCCTTATCAAGTAGGATAACATCAGCCGTTTCTTTGGCAATATCTACTGCTGTATCAACAGAAATTCCCACATCTGCAACTTTCATAGAAGGAGCATCATTGATCCCATCTCCCATATAGCCTACAGCATGACCATTGGCTTTAAATTGCAAAATAATCCTCGCTTTTTGGTCAGGTGAAAGTTTGGCAAAGACTGTTACCTCCTCTACGGCTTGGGCCAATTCTTGATCACTCATCTGATCAATTTCAGATCCTAACAGCATCTGATTGATATCCAAACCAACCTTTTCACAGACTGCTTGGGTAACTTTTTCGTTGTCTCCCGTCAAAATCTTTGTTTGAACCCCATGTTCTAACAGAGCCTTAATTGCTGGTGCTGCAGATGGTTTAGGAGGATCTAGGAAGGCTAAATAACCAGTTAGAATCATATCCCCTTCATCATCAACTGTATAGGCATGACCTTCCCTCAAACCTGACTTGTAGGCCACTCCCAAGACACGCAAACCTTGTTGATTTAGTTGTCTGACTTCTGCTAAAATTTCTTCTCTAATAGTATCTGTCAAGGGAGTAATCACTCCTTGGTATTCCGCATAACTGGAAATCGTCAACATTTCCTCTAGGGCACCCTTGGTTACCAAACTAACAACTTCGTGTTCATCCTTAACGATAACACTCATCCGTCTACGTTCAAAATCAAAGGGAAGCTCATCTATTTTTTGAAAAGTTTGAGCCAGATTTTGCAAGAGGGCGTGTTCTTTTGCTTCCTTTTCAGTCCGTTTTATGATGGCTCTGTCCATCAAATTTTTCAAGCCAGTTTGAAAATAGGAATTGAGATAGGCCCGTCTCAAGACGGTCAAATCCAAGCGTCCGTGGATGTCCAAGGGATATTCTAGAACGATCTCATCTTGGGTTAGAGTTCCTGTTTTATCTGTACACAAGATATCAATCGCCCCTAAGTCCTGTATGGCATTGAGTTTCTTGATAACCACTTTTTCCTTGGCCATAATGATGGAGCCTTTTGCTAGACTGGCCGTGATAATCATAGGAAGCATCTCAGGTGTCAATCCAACACCAACACTCAAAGCAAATACGCCAGCTTCTAACCAATCTCCATCTGTCAAGCCATTAGAAAGAAACACGATGGGAACCATGACCAACATCAAGCGAATCAGGAGCCAAGAAATACTATTCATCTCCCGCTCAAACGAAGTAGGCTCGTCATAGGTGTTCAAAGTCTGCTCAATGGCTCCCATCATGGTATCATCACCAACTGCTAAAACCACGGCCTTGGCACTACCAGACAAGACATTAGTTCCCATAAATGCCAAGGATTCAGCTTCAAGAAGGCTATCAGATTGTTGGTCTGTTGCCTTGGTCAAGGCCAATTTTTCAACTGATTCACTTTCACCTGTCAAGCCCGACTGTTGTACAAAGAAATCGCGCGACTCAAATAAAAGAAGATCTGCTGGAATCATGTCTCCAGCGCTTAATTTAACCACGTCACCCACTACCAAATCATCGATAGGTACTTCTTGGATTTCTCCTTGACGAATGACAGTCGCTGTGTTGACAATCATTTTTGATAGATTGGTCGCAGCCTTATCACTACGGAGTTCTTGGATAAAGCGTATGCCACCAGAAATGAGGACTAGGACAACGATGATAATAGAAGTTGTCGGATCTTCTTGACCTGGTTTTGCTAACCAGACATTGGTCACCAAGGAAATCACGGCGATGACCAGCAAGATGATCGTAAAAGGATTGATAATGGATTCGTAAATCTTTTTGAGGATACTGTCTTCTTGACCCTTTGTGATGGTATTTTCGCCATATAGGTCACGATTTTTCTCCACCTGCTCCTCAGTCAAGCCTGTTAGACTTGTCTTATAAAAAGATAGAGTTTCGTTTAAAGATGTATGAATAGCTGTTGCTAATCTTTCTTTTGTAGTTTTCATTGGTTTCTCCTATCTGTATGAATGATGTGTTTCATACACAGAGACCAATCGCTTTATAAGGACAGAACGACACAAATCAGCGATTGGCTGTGTATGTGCGGTTCCGGATGATCGTCAATTTGCATCGTCTATCTCCTTTCTTTGATTTAAACAGTAGAAAATCCCACCATAAAATGGCAGGATTAAAAAACTAATTATCTGTTTTTCGTTCAAGCTTTAACTCCATAGGGCAATGTAATGAGCTTAGTCTTGGCCTTCGCGACCAGGACTGTTGACCAACGAGTAGTGTCTCCACTGCTTTGCGGTAGTCATCCGTATCCCTATGGTAGCCTCACCTACCGTTTTCGTCTTTCAGTATAAACCTTTAAAATTTAAAAGTCAATCATTTGAGTTGTTTAACTCTTAAATAACTATCAACTCTTTTGGAGCAAGGGTCAATAATTCACAACCTGTCTCTGTAATCAGGATATCATCCTCGATACGAACGCCATATTTGCCTTCGATATAGATACCTGGCTCATCTGTCAATGCCATACCTGCCTTAATAGTTTCTGTAGAAGTCTGGCTAAAGTATGGTTCCTCATGGATATCCAGTCCAATACCGTGTCCAATACCGTGGGTAAAGTAGTCGCCATAACCTGCCTCAATGATAATATCACGAGGAATTTTGTCAAAGTCACGGAAACCTAATCCTGCCTTAGCTTGGTCAATCAAGGCTTGGTTGGCTTTGAGAACCGTATTATAAATCTCTGCCTGCTCGTCGCTAACATGCCCTAGATAGATAGTCCGTGTCATATCACTGACATAGTGGTCGTAAAGGCAACCGAAGTCCATTGTAATGGCTTCTCCTAGCTCCACTGGTTTGTGCATAGGATGGGCATGAGGTTTGGAAGAGTTGATACCACTAGCTAGAATCGTATCAAAAGATAAGCCAGATGCTCCCAACTCACGCATACGGAAGTCAAGGAAGTTGGCAATCTCAATTTCAGTCTTTCCTGGCTTAATAAAGTCAAGCGCATCGCGGAAAGCTTGGTCTGAGATAGAACAAGCCTTGCGAATAGCTGCAATCTCCGCTTCATCCTTAATCATTCGAAGACCTTCAACAAACTGAGTCTGTGGAAACAAGTCAATTCCTTCAAAGGTTGCCTGCATACGGTGATAATAAGACACCGAAATCTCATCCTCAAAACCGATTCTAGACAAGCCCATATCCTTGACAATTCCTGCAATGACAGCCAATTCATCACGGTCTGCTACAATCTCAAAACCACTGGTTTCTTGCTTGGCCGCAATGATATAGCGAGAGTCCGTCACCAAGACCTGACGGTCACGGCTGATAAAGACTGTTCCGTTTGAGCCCCAAAAACCAGTCAAATAATAGACATTTTTAAGGTTGTTGATGATAATTCCATCTAGTTCTTTTTCTTGCATTTTAGCTAGAAATGCTTGTACACGTTTATTCATGTTTTAATTTTCCTTTCAAATAGTGTCCTGTGTAGCTAGCTTCGTTGGCCGCTACTTCTTCTGGAGTTCCTGTTGCGATGATGGTTCCACCACCGACACCACCTTCAGGTCCCAAGTCAATAATATGGTCTGCCGTCTTAATAACATCTAGATTGTGCTCAATAACGAGGACTGTATTGCCATCGTCAACAAAGCGAGCCAAGACTTTAAGTAAGCGAGCGATATCCTCTGTATGGAGTCCTGTCGTCGGCTCATCCAGAATGTAGAAAGATTTTCCTGTCGATCGTTTGTGGAGTTCACTAGCCAGCTTCATACGCTGGGCTTCTCCCCCAGAAAGGGTGGTAGCTGGTTGTCCTAGCGTTACATATCCCAGTCCCACATCCTTGATGGTCTGAAGTTTACGTTGAATTTTAGGAATATGTTGGAAGAATTCCACCGCATCGTTGACGGTCATATCCAAGACCTGCGAGATATTTTTTTCCTTGTAATGAACTTCTAGGGTCTCACTGTTGTAGCGAGTTCCGTGGCAGACCTCACAAGCTACATAAACATCTGGCAAGAAGTGCATCTCAATCTTGATAATCCCGTCACCTGAGCAGGCTTCACAGCGACCACCCTTGACATTGAAACTGAAACGCCCCTTCTTGTAGCCTCGAATCTTAGCTTCATTTGTCTGAGCAAAGAGGTCACGTATATCGTCAAAAACTCCTGTATAGGTAGCAGGGTTAGACCTTGGCGTTCGTCCGATAGGGCTCTGGTCAATATCAATCAAGCGGTCTACATGCTCAATCCCCGTAATAGTCTTAAATTTACCAGGTTTGTCTGAATTACGGTTGAGCTTCTGGGCAATAGCTTTTTTGAGAATGCTATTGATTAGGGTTGATTTCCCTGAGCCCGACACCCCTGTCACCGCGATGAATTTCCCTAGCGGGAAGCGAGCAGTAACATTTTGCAAGTTATTCTCACACGCTCCTGTCACTTCGATAAAACGACCATTTCCTACACGGCGCTCGTCTGGTACTGGAATAGCACGTTTGCCTGACAAGTACTGGCCTGTGATAGACTTGCTGTTGCGAGCTACCTGTTTGGGCGTACCTGCCGCAACAATCTCCCCACCAAAAACACCGGCACCGGGACCAACGTCAATCAGATAATCAGCCTCACGCATGGTATCTTCGTCATGTTCCACTACTATGAGAGTATTACCCAAATCACGCATCTTTTTGAGACTGGCAATCAGACGGTCATTATCCCTCTGGTGAAGACCGATTGACGGCTCGTCTAAAATATAAAGGACACCTGATAGGTTAGAACCAATCTGGGTTGCCAAACGAATACGCTGACTTTCCCCACCTGAAAGGGTTCCTGCCGAACGTGACAGGGTCAGATAGTTGAGCCCCACGTTATTAAGGAAGGTCAAACGGTCCTTGATTTCCTTGAGAATGGGACGAGCAATAATCGCTTCATTTTCAGAAAGAGTCAACTGACTTACCAAGTCCAAGTGATCTGCGATAGACAGGTCTGAAATTTCTCCGATATGTGGCCCGTTCTCACCACCAACACGGACAGACAAGGCCTGGTCATTGAGGCGATAGCCGTGACAGGTTCCGCAGGTCAGCTCATTCATGTAGAGGCGCATCTGGGTGCGAGTGTAGTCGCTGTTTGTCTCGTGATAGCGACGTTTGATATTATTGACAACTCCCTCAAAAGGAATATCGATATCGCGCACGCCACCAAATTCATTTTCATAGTGGAAATGGAATTCCTTGCCATCTGAACCATAGAGAATCAAGTTCTTATCTTCTTCTGACAAGTCCTCAAAAGGCTTATCCATATCCACTCCAAAGGCCGTCATGGCCTGCTCTAGCATGTTTGGATAGTAGTTGGATGAGATAGGATTCCAAGGTGCTAGCGCCCCCTCACGTAGCGTTTTGCTGGCATCTGGCACTACCAAATCAGTATCCACCTCCAGCTTGATGCCCAAGCCGTCACACTCACTACAAGAGCCAAAAGGAGCATTGAAAGAGAAGAGACGAGGCTCTAACTCTGGAACAGTAAAGCCACAAACTGGACAGGCATAATGCTCAGAGAACAACAACTCAGAATCGTCCATGGTGTCGATAATCACATAGCCTTCTGCGATACGAAGGGCAGCCTCGATTGAGTCGAAGAGACGGCTACGAATGCCCTCCTTGATGACAATACGGTCAACCACGACATCGATATTGTGTTGCTTACTCTTAGACAGCTCAGGCACTTCGGTCACATCATAGACTTCCCCATCCACACGGACACGGACATACCCATCTTTCTGAACCTTCTCGATAACACTCTTATGTTGGCCTTTTTTCTTACGAATGACTGGTGCCAAGATCTGCAAGCGCTGGCGTTCAGGCAATTCTAAAACCTTATCCACGATTTGCTCCACAGAAGAAGCCTTGATAGCTCCATGCCCGTTGATACAGTAAGGCGTCCCCACACGTGCGTAGAGGAGACGCAGATAGTCATTGATTTCAGTCGTTGTTCCCACCGTCGAGCGAGGGTTTTTGCTAGTCGTTTTCTGGTCGATGGAAATAGCTGGGCTGAGACCATCAATAGCATCTACATCAGGCTTCTCCATATTCCCCAAGAATTGACGAGCATAGGCTGACAAACTCTCTACATAGCGCCGTTGTCCCTCAGCATAGAGGGTGTCAAAGGCCAGACTGGATTTCCCTGAACCTGACAATCCCGTCACGACAACCAACTTGTCTCGCGGAATCTCCACATCAATATTTTTTAAATTATGGGCACGCGCCCCATGAATGACAATTTTATCTTGCATCTTTGTTCTTTCTAGTCCATTATTGCTTACCATTATACCAAAAAAAGTGAGATTCTATTACCCAAAAGGCTGATTTTGTAGTATAATAGTACGGTGTGAAAAAATCTGAAAAATGAGAAAGGATAAGGGATATGAAACAAGTTTTTCTCTCTACAACAACTGAATTTAAAGAGATCGATACGCTTGAACCGGGTACTTGGATCAATCTCGTCAATCCGACTCAAAATGAATCACTCGAAATCGCCAATGCCTTCGATATTGATATTGCTGACCTTCGGGCACCACTCGATGCGGAAGAAATGTCTCGTATTACCATTGAAGACGAATATACCCTGATTATCGTAGACGTGCCGGTCACAGAAGAAAGAAACAACCGCACCTACTACGTCACCATCCCGCTTGGTATTATCATCACCGAGGAAACCATTATCACTACGTGTTTGGAACCATTACCGGTCCTCGATGTCTTTATCAACCGTCGATTGCGTAATTTCTACACTTTCATGCGTTCGCGTTTTATCTTTCAGATTCTCTATCGCAATGCAGAGCTTTACCTAACAGCCCTTCGTTCGATTGACCGCAAGAGTGAACAAATCGAAAGTCAACTGCATCAATCAACTCGTAATGAAGAATTGATTGAGCTCATGGAATTGGAAAAAACCATCGTCTATTTCAAGGCCTCCCTCAAAACAAATGAGCGCGTGATTAAGAAATTGACTAGCTCAACCAGCAATATCAAGAAATACCTTGAGGACGAAGACCTACTTGAAGACACCCTGATTGAAACCCAACAGGCCATCGAGATGGCAGACATTTATGGAAATGTCTTACACTCTATGACAGAGACCTTCGCCTCTATCATTTCCAACAACCAGAACAACATCATGAAAACCTTGGCTCTTGTGACCATCGTTATGTCCATCCCAACCATGGTCTTTTCTGCCTACGGGATGAACTTTAAGGATAATGAAATCCCCCTAAACGGCGAACCAAATGCCTTCTGGTTAATCGTCTTTATTGCCTTTGCTATGAGTGTCTCGCTCACTCTCTATCTCATCCATAAAAAATGGTTCTAAGAGGAGTTCCTATGTCTCAAATTGATCTACAAAAATTAACTAAGAAAAACCAAGAGTTTGTCCACATTGCTACCCAACAATTCATCAAAGATGGGAAAACAGACGCTGAAATCAAGGCAATCTTTGAGGAAATCATTCCCCAAATCCTTGAAGAGCAAGCCAAGGGTACGACTGCTCGTTCCCTCTATGGCGCACCAACTCATTGGGCTCATAGTTTTACTGTCAAAGAACAATATGAAAAAGAGCACCCAAAAGAAAATGATGATCCAAAACTCATGATTATGGACTCAGCTCTTTTCATCACTAGCCTCTTTGCCCTCGTCAGCGTCCTCACAACTTTCTTTGCGGCAGATCAGGCTTTTGGCTATGGATTAGTCACTCTCCTGCTAGTTGGGCTTGTTGGTGGATTTGCCTTCTATTTAATGTACTACTTTGTCTACCAATATTATGGACCAGATATGGACCGCAGTCAACGTCCACCTTTCTGGAAATCTGTACTGGTTATCCTAGCTTCTATGTTCCTTTGGTTGCTTGTCTTCTTTGCAACAAGCTTCCTACCAGCTAGCCTTAACCCAGTACTGGCTCCAGTGCCACTGGCTATTATCGGAGCAGCCCTCCTAGCCCTACGCTTCTATCTCAAGAAACGCTTGAATATCCGCAGCGCAAGTGCAGGACCAACACGCTATTAAGAAGAATGATAAAAGCAACTGCAGGTGCGGTTGCTTTTTCTTGCTTTTTTTGATTTTAAAATATTCTTCTGACATCCCACATAGCTTTCTCTTATCTTTTGTGATAAAATAGGCTCAATCTATTTCTAGGAGGATGAGATATGATTTCTACTATTGGTATTATTAGTTTATCTAGTGGCATTATCGGAGAAGACTTTGTCAAACACGAAGTGGACTTGGGTGTACAACGTATCAAGAACCTGGGAATCAATCCTATCTTTTTGCCCCATTCGCTAAAAGGCTTAGACTTTATCAAGGACCATCCTGAAGCACGTGCAGAGGACTTGATTCATGCCTTTTCTGATGATAGCATCGATATGATCCTATGCGCCATCGGTGGAGACGATACCTATCGCTTACTACCTTATCTTTTTGAAAATGACCAACTACAAAAGGTTATCAAACAAAAGATTTTTCTTGGCTTCTCGGATACAACCATGAACCATCTCATGTTGCATAAACTAGGAATCAAGACTTTTTATGGCCAATCCTTTTTAGCAGACATTTGTGAATTAGACAAAGAAATGCTAGCCTATAGCCTTCACTACTTCAAAGAATTGATTGAGACGGGAAGAATCTCAGAAATCCGCCCTAGTGACGTTTGGTATGAGGAACGAACTGATTTTAGTTCCAAGGCTCTGGGAACACCTCGTGTCAGTCATGCAAATACTGGTTTTGAGTTGTTACAAGGAACTGCCCAGTTCGAGGGGGAAATTCTCGGTGGTTGCCTCGAATCCCTCTACGATATCTTTGACAACTCTCGGTACGCAGATAGCACGGAGCTCTGCCAAAAATACAAACTTTTCCCTGACTTATCAAACTGGGAAGGAAAAATCCTCTTGCTAGAAACAAGCGAAGAAAAGCCTGAGCCGGAATACTTCAAAAAGATGTTGCGGACTTTAAAGGACACTGGTATATTCGAGGTCATCAGTGGACTCTTGGTCGGAAAACCTATGGATGAAACTTTCTATAACGACTATAAAGAGGCACTATTGGATATCATTGACAGCACTATCCCGATTCTCTATAATCTGAATGTCGGACACGCAACTCCGAGAGCAATTGTCCCCTTCGGAGTCCACGCCTATGTAGATGCACAGGAGCAAGTCATTCGCTTTGACTATAACGAATAAAGCTGGGAAGAATTTCTCAGCTTTTTCTATATTCTTAGATATTCTAATTACCTATACTCACTAATTGCTGCTTTTCCACTCGCAATCATTCTCGTGGTCATCAACTAGGCCTGCTGCTTGTAGAAAAGACAAGACGGCGACTGGGCCTGTGAACTTGAAGCCTCGTTTTTTGAGATCTTTGGCTAATTTTTCAGACAAGGGTGTTTTAGCTGGGGCTTGGCGATAATCGGGAACATCATTAACGATCGTTTTCCCCTCAACAAAAGACCAAAGATAGGCATCAAAAGAGCCATACTCTGCCTGTAACCGTAGAAAGGATTGGGCGTTAGCGCGTGTAGCAAAAATCTTGGCTCTATTTCGGATGATGGCTGGATTGTCCAGCATGGCTTCCAGTTCGGTGTCGGTCATCTCTGCGACCGCTTGAATGTGATAGCCATGAAAGACTTCTCGGAAAGCTTGACGTTTGTTGAGCACCGTTTCCCAAGACAGGCCTGCCTGATAAGTTTCCATACACAATAACTCAAACAATGCTTGATCATCATGGAGGGGTTGCCCCCACTCCTCATCATGGTAGGCGATATAAAGCGGATTGGTCATCTTGACCCAAGAACAACGTTTTGTCATGCTCTACTCCTATTTGACCAACATCTTAAGGGCTGACTTGATATAGTTCTCAGCTGTATCTGTCGTTCCTTCAAAGAATTTCTTAATTTTCTTGAGCTCGGTCGCCTTGTAGCCCAGAGCCAGCATGGCTTCCATAGCTTCCTCCAATTCTTGGTTTTCAGCGCTTGCTTGCACTGCCACCTTAGCAGGAAGGTCATCTCCTGCAACTACTACCTTGCCTTCCAAGTCCAGCACCATCTGCTGGGCTGTTTTCTTACCAATTTTAGGGAACTTAGTCAAGTAGGTGATGTTCTTGGTTTCGATGGCTTGAACCAAGCCAGCATTGTCATCGGCAGCGATAATAGCAAGAGCTGATACAGGACCAATCCCAGATACCGAAATCAGACTGAGAAAGAGCTTTTTCTCGTCTTCTGAGCGAAATCCATAAAGCAGATGAGCATCCTCACGCACAACCTGATGCACATAAATTTGAGTTTCTTGGTTGACCTGTCCTGAGTAGGCATAAGGATTGGCCACATGCAAGATATAGCCGATACCGTTGACTTCAAGAACAATGTATTTAGCAGTGATTTTGGTAATGATTCCTTTTAAATATTCGTACATAGTTTTCCTTTTAGTTTAATATTTCCCCAACTCACGGAGACTGGTGTGATTTTCCTGAATACGTCGGAACATCTTTTCCATATCCGACTTGGTAAAATGCACCAAAACAGGACGTCCGTGGGGACAGTTATAGGGATTGTCACATTGAGAAAGCTGATAGAGGAGTTGTCTGGCTGAATGATCATCGATACGATGGTTGGCCTTGATAGACCGCTTGCAGGACATCATGATAGCCAGCTCTGCTCGATATTTCTTGATAGAAACCTCCTTGGTCAAAAGGAGCATGTCACACATCTCATAGATGCCTGATTCAATCTCTTCTTCTGCCATCCAAATAGGATGTTCACGTAGGATAAATTGATTTTCCCCGTACTCTGCTAGAAAGACTCCTACTTCCTCCAAATGTGCCATCCTTTCCTTGAGACGGAGGGCATCATCCGCTGGAAATTCAAAGATATAAGGTACTAGGAGTTGCTGCTGGCTCTGGTCAACATTGCCAATGCTTTCACGATATTCCTCATACTTGACCCGTTCCTGAGCCGCATGTTGGTCTATGATGTAGAGCCCATCTCGCCCTTGGGCAAAGAGATAGGTTCCATGCATTTGCCCGAAAAATTCTAACTCTGGGAAACTTGATGATTCTTCTCGCTCCAGCTTGTCATAGGCCTTATCAAGACTTGCTAAGTCTAACTCTGGATGATCTAATTGGTCATAGTTAGCAGGCTTTCTCTCTGCAAAATGCAGTTTTGCTGGCTTGGTCAATTGGTTCAAGGTTTCCTTGGCAAACAGGGTCAAATCCTGTCCTTCATCAGTTAATTCTACCTGATAATCAGCTACTTCAGCTTGACTAGGTCTTGTCGGCTCAGTATTCTCATAGTAAAGTGTATTTTCTTTGAGTGGGAGAATAGTTTGCTCCACCTTCTCACGATTGCGCACAGTCGATTTGGCAAGATTCTCCAAAGCATCTGGTATTAAGGTTTGCTCCTTGAGACTCTTGGAAATAGCTTCTGAGACCAGCGTCATCAGTTCTTTTTCCTTAGAAATCCGCACCTCTTGCTTGGTTGGATGAACATTGACATCCGCTAGATAAGGGTCGATATGGATGTGAATGACAGCCAGTGGAAAACGGCCTACCATAAGCTTACTACCATAGCCGTCAAGAATTGCACGATTGAGCAAGAAGTTTTTGATATAACGGCCATTGATGAAGAGGCTGATATAGTTGCGGTTGGCTCGAGTTAACTCAGGCAAGGACACAAAGCCTGAAATTTCGAAATCAAGATCCGAATTCTCAATTTCAATCATCTTCTTGGCGCTGGCTAAACCGTAAATCCCTGCAATAGCTTGTCGCAGTTGACCAGTACCTGCTGTCCGCGTCATTTCCTTGCCATCACTGATCAAACTAAAAGAAACCTCAGGATGGGCCAAGCCCAGACGGTTGACAATATCAATGATATGAGACAACTCCGCTTGCTGGCTCTTCATATACTTGAGACGGGCAGGCGTGTTGAAAAAGAGGTCCTCCACACAAACCTTGGTTCCCACAGGACTAGTCGCTGGGATGACTTCTTCAACTTCTCCTCCACGCGCGACTAGCTTAGTTCCGTGACTAGCACCATCTACCGCCGTTAACAGAGTCAGAACACTAACAGAAGCGATAGAAGGCAGGGCTTCACCTCGAAAACCAAGCGTCCGAATCCGAAAGAGATCTGCCTGATTTTTTATCTTACTGGTCGCATGACGACGCAGGGCCAATTCCACCTCATCGTGGGCAATTCCATGACCATTATCCGTGATTTGGATTTTCTTGAGACCTGCCTCCTCAATCTCGACGATAATCTGACTAGAGCCAGCGTCAATGGCATTTTCTACCAACTCTTTGACCACACTAGCAGGACGTTCAATGACCTCTCCAGCTGCAATCTGGTTTGCCAGCACCTCTGGCAATTCAATAATATGAGACATCTTTCAGCCCCTTTCTGTATCTATTTTTCTAGAAATTGATTAGTGCTATTATACCATATTTCAGATAGGACAGAAAAGCAATCGCCACATAGGAACCAAATCCCTCCACATAGACAAAGTCCCTTGCAAGGGGGCATAAAATAGTGGTATACTCAATAAAAATCAAAGAGCAAACTAGAAAGCTAGGCGCAGACAGTACTTTAGTACGGCAAGACGACGCTGACATGGTTTGAAGAGTAAGTTATATGTTTGGGATAAACAAAAAACCGAGATTGCCTCAGTTTTCATAGTGTTAGCATGATTTTGTTAAGAATTTCCACTTTATTAGAAAAATCATTAATAAGAGCCAGTATGACCCCTAAGCAATTTTCAATGATATTCGGTGATTGATTTAGATTACCAAGTAAATTTTTACTATTTTGTAATTCTTCACGAAGCTTCTCTCTTACAAAAATTCTATTTTTTCCTGTGTAATTAAATGCACACATCATAATGCTCATTCCAGCATAACCATGGCAAAGATATGAATCATCATATTTCCAACTTCCACTGCTATCAAATATCTCTAATAATTCATTATACAAGTAGCTACTTATCTCTTGTTCAACTGGTAGTGAATGTAGTAATAAAAGTATAGAAAGTCTACTGTTACACCATCCCATTTTTTTACCAAAAATTTCCTCAAATTTTTCTTTGTCTATAACTAGCTTCAAGTAACAATCCATCATTTTATTATATATTTCCTTTATTTCTTTAGATTCTTCTTTTTCCAAATAACTACGAAATATTTTCAAAAACGATACCATTCCATGTATAAGCGAAATATCAAAACTTTCTATATCTATTTCTTTTTTTATAACCCCTAATAATTTATTTAAACTTTCTTCTAAAATGTACGATTCCTTATGATTTATTGGTGTTTTTCTCTGTAAATAATAATATACAATTCCTAACAAGCCTCCAAAAAATTCATACTCTTTCTTTGAGTCCTTAAAAAAAGGAAGTAATACCAATATAGTATCACTTATAGTTTTATTGAAATATTGACTCAATAAACCAGAATACTCGCTATTCAACTTACTATGTTCTAACAAGAAAACAATGCCGGTCATACCATTATAAAATGACAACTTAAATCTTGATTTATTAAGATATATTTCTTTTAAAATAAATTCATAGAACTGTTCATCAATGTAATCTATATATTCTGAATCTGATAAACAAGACAAAAAAAGTAATATATTATACAATATTTCTGGATAATTTTCATTATTCGATAGTTCTTTAAAATCTAATTGCAGAAAATCCTGCTCAATTTTGTTCAGTATTCTTTCAATCATATTTGGTATAATTATCTGTATTAATTTCCGTTAGTATACGCTGTAAGGTGATGTTAGAAATTGTAGACTCTACAAGAGGATTATATTCAACCAAGTCCCAAATTATATTTTTTCCATGTATTTTTTTGATTTCTTTTATTTGTCTGATAAAGTATACAAGATTTACTAAACTTAACCCCCCAGGCATTGGAAAGCTAACACCTGGAAAGTCCGATACATTTAGAACATCGACATCAAGACTAATGTAAATAGTATCAAATTTTTCAAAGTATTCTTTTATATTTTCTAGGATAATTTCTTTATTTTCATATACTGCGATATCATCATAAACTTTATATTTTCTAGGGGTAAGAACCTTATAATAATCGTGTCTAGTTCCTATTATCATACCACTCTCAATACTATCCTCTATCCAACTAAGAACATTCCAATTATAATATCCATCCGATATATCTCCTTTATCTAAATGAGCATCAAATATTATAATTCCGATACTTTTCTCAGTATCAATAATATGATCAAAAACAAAACTGGTAGTACAATGATCGCCGCCAAAAATAAATATGTCCTCTTCACTATACCGAGAAGATATTTTTGATTTCAATTCTGATATTAAATCACTATTTTCATAATCAGAGACATTTATAAAGTTATTTTGTAAATAATACTTTCTCTCTAAATAGTTATTTCTAATAAAATTATTAAATCCACATTCGGATCCTGGTACTTTTGTTCGTCCTTTATAAGGTAAATTTATAAACATTTACTCCTCCTTAATCATTTATAATCAAACTTACATTTTAGATTTCTGGATAAATTTTTTATCCATTAAATATAGATAGAACAGTTGATAAATTTTCTCCTCATAAAATTTATTGAAAAAAATTTTATTTAAAAATAGATGTATATATCTCTTAGCAATTTCTATTTTTTCAGATGTATTAACTTTTCGTTTACTCTCAATTTCATTTGATAGTTCGACTAGATATTTACATTTTTTGAAAAGTTCCTCACTAAATGGAAAAACATCTAAATCTATATTTTTGATTTCTTTTTTTACATTTCTATATAACGAGTAATTTTTTGATACTTCAATGTCCTTAAAATGTTTGATTAATTCCGCATTGTCTATTTCAAATGATTCAAAAATACTTTGTAGTATAAGTACATAATATTGTATCGGGAGTGTTCTCAAAATGGAATAATTAGAAATAACATAAAGAGAATCTAGTGTTAATATCTTCTCGATATTCCAAGCACTATCTGAACCACCAAGTAGTGAAAAATCTATTCGATACGGTAGCATCTCATACCGTGTTAGAAGTCCGTCGTCTATACTAGATGAAAAAAGTTTTATCATTAACATTAAAACTTTAATTTTATCAGTATCATTTGTTCCCAAAATTTTAATTCTAAATCGAATATGATATTCATCGTAGTAATATTGAACAAAATTCATACTATATTGAATATCGTCAGCAATCAAATTTAAGAACCTCTTTAAAATATCTTCTACACAAATCGATGTTAATTCCTCTTTACAATACAAATGAAAACTAAACCAGTCTTTAGATACCAGATGTACTTCCTCCAAGCCACAGTTTTTTTCTAAATACTGTGTACTATTATCTATATTTTTTGAAAATGCTATTATTTCATTAGAGCTTTTTAACTCCCCTAAGTACTCTGTTAAAACTACTTTATCTGTCTTTAGTTTTTGTTTTACCTTCTCTATATCTCCTTTTTTATCTAAATTTATCAGTAACTCCATGTCCCCCTCTACTAAATTTACAAGTTTTGGAACAGTATATTCTTTTATAAATTTATCAAAATTGGCATTTTTAGATATCCGCCATGTCTTAGTATATACAATTATATCTTTATAGACTATCCTATTTTGATAATGTAAATATTCAACTGAAAATGCTTTATAGAAATCGTAATACGATAATTGATTACAAAAAATACTATATAAAAATCTAGTCTGATTATTTAACAGATTTGGAGAAATTCTATTTCTCTTTATAACACGCATATGGGTATTTGTTTTCTTAGAAAAAACTTGAAAGTTATTCTTGTTATCTAAGTATATATATACATCTGAAATATCAATATTTTTAAAAAATGGAAAATCTAATATCAAGCTATCTAAAGCATTCTCTCTCTTAATATCGTTTAGAACTAAATTACTATGAAACTCATCAACTCCAACTAAAACTTCATTATAAAATTTTCTCTCTATTTCTAACATTTCGTGTATATTGAGATATTCTTTAAAGCACGGCACATATTTCCCAGAAATCGAAAAAAAATTATCTGAATATTGATTCCCATGCCATTTTAATTGAATTCCATTATCAACTTCATAAATTGAAAAAACTACTTCAGCAGTAGGAAAACTATCCTTGACTACCCGTCCTTGTTCAATTAAATTCTCTAATTTTATCTCTTCACCACTGGTAGTGTTCAAAATCTGATTCACTAAGTCATGTTGGAATTTATCTGTTCCATCATTAATATTTAAAGTTTCTCCTAAATAAGTACTCAAAATTGGGTTTGAATAGTTTGAAGGAGAACCTAACCCTTTAACTGAAAGCAATTCCGTTAAAGGCACTAAATTGTTGCTACCATACAAATTATAAAATTTTCTTGTATATTCTTTCAGACTGTGCTCTTGCTTATATTTTAAATTAATAGTTAATAGTATATTAAGAAACTCTTCTATTTCATTCTTTATCTGATAATCTATCTGAAATCTCTGATGACTAATACATAAAATATTAAGCGGGGTATTTACCTTACATATATCGTCCATAATACTATATAAATCTATTAGAATTCGACTCCCCTCTCCTAGAGGAATACTATTATATAATTCTATTTTTGATTTTATACAAGAAATTTGCCTTTTGAATTTTGCAGGTATTAATTCTATTCTATTAATAAAATCATCTATCAAATTTATTTTATTGTCTCTGGTTAATATCTCAAAACATTCAAAAAATAATATCTCACTATCTATCAATTGCTGTATATAGTCATAAATAGTATTTAATTCAAATCCCTTCTCTAATAACAAATTAACTAGGGAACTTATTTTTAAAGGTGTTTTACAAGTCTCGATAATGTCTGAAAGAACAATGTTTAAATCCGTCAAGACAATTTTTTGTATATCTGATTGGCAAAAATACAGTTTCTGATTTAACAGCTTTGCTCCGACTCCTATTAAATTGGGATTTAAAAATACGAATAGTTCTTTTAATACATCTCGTTCTCTCAAAATCAATTTTAAAAAATCAAAAGCCCACTCTGTAGAAATATCTGTTATCTTTTCTACACTCTTTGATTCACATTTCAGATTTTCTTCTATCGCACCATGAGAAAATTCTCCTACTCCTACATATCCAAACGTGAAGAATGTTGAGGGGCGTGTACAAAATCTAATAAAATAATTTTCTAAAGTTCGTAATAGTCTTCTCTTATTTTTCTCTGATTTTTTATAAAAATTTGATAACTCCATAAAAAGAGTTCGATTACAAAGTAAAATTGCTTCTTGAAGTAAAATGTTTTTCCAAATATACTCATAGCAGCTATCTACCTTATCAAATTTTAGCGAGTAATATTCCTTTAAAGCTGCACTATTACCCATTTTATCTCTATAAACATATTGAGGTAGTATTTCTTTTTTCATAAATTTTTCCTAAGTCTATTATGATATTTTTACATCTAAGTAATCATTCCTTCTTCAAGAGTTATTACTTCATCAAACATTGAGATGAAATTATCTGATGGTTCGTGAGCAATACAAATAACCATTTTCCCCTGCACTGAGGCAACTAATTCTTCAATACGCAATCTATTTTCTTTATCTAGAGACGATGTAACCTCGTCCAAAAGTAAAATTTCCTTATTCGCAAGTAGAGATCTAGCAAAATCTAGTCTCCTCTCTTGTCCCCCAGACAACTTATTTTTGATGCTATCCTCTAAATTAATATTTTCTAAGCTTACCTTCTGTAACACTTGATGAACTAGACTTTTATCATAATCTTTATACATTGTCAAATTATCAATAGCTGGTTTATCAAAAATAAAGGTTTTCTGCTCCACGTAAGCAACTGACGAGTAATCTAACTTAATACTAGTTAAATCCTGTCCATTAACTAAGATGTTTCCATTAATATTAAAACCATCTGGTATCAAACCTATTAATGAATTCAAAAGCGTACTTTTCCCACTACCACTTTTTCCAACAATGAGATATTTTTTATCTACCTTAAATGTTAAATTTATATTTTGTAATATATTTTGCTCCCCACCAGATATTCCAAAATCAACAAGCTCAATTGTATTAATTTTTACATTTTTCATATTAGCGGTATCCGCTGGTGCTCGATTTATAGTTGCAACCAGATTATTAACCAATTTTTTTGAAGATAATATATCAGTATAGCTATGTTTCATATTAGTAATTGGATAAGTAATATACATAACTAATTGACGAAGTCCAATAAATTCTCCTAGAGAAAGTCTTCCCTTGAGTACAAAAAATCCTCCAACTACCCAAGCTCCCTGATTTACAACCATTGTAATTGCGTATGATATTGCCTCTATTGAGTTTGCCTTTTTGTAATAAGCTACATTAGATTGTCCTAACTGCTTACTTTTTGAATTCACAATATCAGTGAAAGGGTGTACTGCATTAAATAGTTTGACTGTCTTTAAACCAGAGTAAAAATCTGATACCACATTAAAATAATTTTCTTTTGATTTTACACTTACATCTCTTGCATTTTGTAAAGAATTTTGAGTTAACAAAGGATAAAAAAGAGGAAGTAAACTCAAAACGACCATTATGATAGTATATGACGGTTGTATAAACAAAGATATGACTGAGGCAAAAATAAAAACTAAAATATCATTAGTTATACTAATAATTTGCTCTAAATATTGTTTTTCTAAGACTTCTAATTCATTAGTATAGGTTGAAATATGCATTTCAGGATTACTACGATAAACATCAATCAATGGTTTTCTTCCGTTACTATCAGTCAAATCACTTCGTATATCATGTAAAATTTTTTGAATTAATTTCTGATTTGAAACTTCAACACAGTACTCCATTGCAGAATCAAAAACTATGTAGACTAGCAACAACACTACATATAAGATGAATGTTTTTGAATTAACATTTGAAATAGAATCAATAATGCCTTCTAGCACAAAAGCCAAGCTCAGTACAGAAATGGCTCCAATGATATTTACTATTAAAAATTGACCTACTAAAAAGGGATTTTGATAAAAATATTTTTTCATTCGAGACTCTTTTATAACTTCTTTAATTAAATTAACCTAATAAAAATCAGGAGCGATAATGATTATCACCCCTGACTCAACAAAATGCACTTTAACATGCACGCTGACTTGGCTGATTTCTTCCCATCAAGATAGCAGCTACATCAATGTCGTCAACATCAATAGAAATATCTTCTTGTTTTAAAGTAAGATCTGTATTTTCCATAGCATGTTTATCCTTCCATAAATAGATTTAAGATTTTTATCCGGTGAGGAGAAATCTTATCAAACCTCATAATGTCGTTATAGATTAGTCTGAATAGTTAGAGAGCTTTCCCATTCGCTGGACCTGGATCAATCCCTCTAGCTATCTTATGAATTTGAGGTGTTCTCGCAATTCCTAACAGAATTAAGCCAATAACTAATACAGCAACTATTTTCTTAAACAAACTTCTCATATACCTCTCCTTTTTTTCTTGCATTTATTTTATCACTTCAAAATTAGCTCGTCAAGTATTTTTATAATGTTTTTTTATTTTTTTTTGTTTGATACTTTTTTGTATCTAAATTAGTTTTGAAAAACGATGCTCACTTGAACACCGTAGTTATTATTCTGTTATATCTGCAATGTAATGCTCAACTTTCAAAGCCATTGACATGTTTTCCTCTAATTTGTAAAGGAAATGAGCTGTCTCAAAATATTCTTTCACCGAACTTTTAGAAGAAAAATTTTCACTTACGTTTCCCATCAATAAGTACAAATCAGCCAAAAAATAATTCGTTCTGTAAGCCTTACATTGTTTTATAGTAGCTGTAATTTTAGTAATAGCTTCTTCAATATTTTTCTGTAACCATAAATAACGACAAACGTTGTAGTTAAACTTAATAGACAGTTCTAACTCTTCGATTGTACTCAAATTGAGTTGATTTACTTGATACTCTAGTTTTTCACGAATTTTATTGAAACGACCTAAATCTCCAATATCATAATAAAAATTGAATAGGGTGTTTGAAACTTGGAGATAGTTCAAATCAGATATACTTAACTGTGATAATACCCCCTCTAATCGTACAATCGCATCTTCTTTCTGTCCGTAAAAATAAAAATCTATCAGAGATTTTATCCATTCCATGTAGATTTTATCTGCTAAAGATAGGCGGTGAGCTTTTACATTCTCCAATTCATATATATATTTCAAAGACTCATAATTGCGATTTGTAATAAATGTCTGTGCTAATTTCTTAAATTCTGATAACTCCTCAACTTTCTCTACAACCTGCTCATCAAAAAAATAATCCATACTGACTTTTAACTTCTTAGCAAGGGCATGCAGGAAATCCGCTCCAGGGGTAAACTCTCCGCTCTCTAATCGACTGATTTGCCCCTGTTTACAGATACCTTCAGCTAGTTCTCGCTGAGACATTTTTAATTCTTTCCGTCTATTTTTTAATCTTGTTGCTAATAGTGTACCCACGTTTGCATCTTCCTCTTCTATTTGATTTCAGTTTTAATTGTAGCATGATTAAATCTAAAATTCAAATCAATGATTTGAAAGATACAAATTGTAGATAAAATCTATTTTGTAATTCATCGTCAACTTATTTACTTTCCATTTCTTCATTCAAACGCTTTATAAACTTATTCAGCTTCAACGCCACTTTTCATACCTATCACTTTCTAATTCCAACTGTTCCCCTAGTTCTTTCAGCCCCTTTCCGTATCTATTTTCCTAGAAATTGATTAGTGCTATTATACCATATTTCAGAAAGGACAGAAAAGCAAGCGCCACATAGGAACCAAATCCCTCCACATAGACAAAGTCCCTTGCCAGGTGTCGTAAAATAGTGTTTAATAAAAGTGTACAGGAAGTGATCACAACCTTGTATAACTGAAAAGGAGAGAAATTTATGAAAGTAGACCTACAGATTAGCGAGACTTACGAAGAGGAAAAGCTGATTGTACAAGCACCTCAAGAAACCGAAAAAGTCCAGAAAGTCATCGAGTTCGCAGAAAATCTTGACCAAAAAGAAACAATCAAAGGAAAAATCGATAATCAGGTCCATCTCGTTGAGATTGGCAAGATTCAACGCTTCTATATCGAGAATCGGAAGGTTCTAGCAGAAACTTCATCTCAGACCTACACCATTGACTTACGACTCTATCAGGTTCTTGAACTCTTACCAAGCAATTTTATCCAAATTTCGCAATCAGAAATCATCAATATCGACTCCATCTCTCACCTCAAGCTTACGCCCAACGGCCTGGTAGAAATCTTTCTAAAAAATGAAAACCTCACCTACTCTTCACGCCGTTACCTAAAAACCATCAAGGAGAAATTAGAACTATGAAAAAACAAGTATTTCACGACGCAGCCACCGGTGTTCTTATCGGCCTTATCCTCTCTATCATCTTTTCACTCATTTATGCACCAAATACCTACGCTCCACTTAGCCCTGAATCTCTCGTCGGCCAAGTGATGACCCAACATCAGATTCACGGTGCCCTGGTCTTGCTCTACTGCACACTTATCTGGGCAGCTATCGGTATTCTCTTCAACTTTGGCAACAGCTTGTTCAAGCGTGACTGGAGCTTACTCCGTGCGACTCTCACTCATTTCTTCCTTATGCTGGCTGGCTTTGTCCCACTAGCCACTCTAGCAGGTTGGTTCCCTTTCCACTGGATCTTCTATCTCCAGCTCATATTTGAGTTTGCGATTGTCTATCTCATCATTTGGGCCATTCTCTATAAAAGAGAAGCTAAAAAAGTAGACCATATCAATCAACTCTTGGAGCATAGACAATAGGAACCTCATAATAAGCAAATCCGAGAAAGAAACTTCTCGGTTTTTATTCACCCTGCTGTACCTTACTATCATAGCAGTTATTTTCAGATTTTCTTTGTAAATTTTCTATCTTTTTTCAAAATATTCTTGCATTTTCCCAAAGTTTTTTGTAGAATATAGATTACATATCCAGATTATTCTGAAAATTCAAAAAGGAGTATCTATCATGTCACAAGCTATTTCGTTAAATCAATCCACCTGGGCAAGTAAACTAAAAGCAATGGGACCGGGAATCCTAATGGCTTCTGCCGCTGTTGGAGGTTCTCACATTGTATCTTCTACTCAAGCTGGCGGTTCTTACGGTTGGTCTCTACTTCTCTTGGTCATCCTAGCCAATGTCTTTAAATATCCATTTTTCCGTTTTGGTGCTGAATACACAGCTGATACTGGAAAGACTTTGGTTGAAGGTTATGCCGAAAAAGGAAAACTCTATCTCTGGATTTTCTTTATTCTCAATGTCTTTTCGGCTATGGTCAACACGGCTGGTGTTGCTATTCTGTGCTCAGCTATCATCGCCAGTGCCTTCCCAATGATTGGACTTAGCATCACTCAGTGGTCCCTCATTCTCGTTGCAATCATTTGGGCTATGTTACTCTTTGGAGGTTACAAACTCTTAGACGGCATGGCAAAATGGATCATGTCAGCTTTGACCATTGCAACTGTTCTTGCAGTTATCATCGCGGCGATTAAACATCCAGAATACAGTTCTAATTTTGTCGAGAAAACACCTTGGCAAATGGCAGCTCTACCCTTCATCGTTTCCCTCTTAGGATGGATGCCAGCTCCTATTGAAATTTCAGCTATCAATTCACTTTGGTCTGCTGAAAAGAGAAAGACCGTCAACTTTAACACAGAAGACGCTCTGTTTGACTTTAACACTGGTTATATTGGAACAGCTATCCTAGCCGTCTTCTTTGTGGCACTAGGAGCACTGATTCAGTATCCTACAGGGCAGGCGGTTGAAGCTGCTTCAGCCAAATACATCTCTCAATTCGTGGGCATGTATGCCTCTGTTCTTGGCGAATGGTCCCGTTACTTGATTACCTTTATTGCCTTCCTCTGTATCTTTGGAACGGTTATCACTGTTATCGATGGCTATTCTCGCGTCAACCAGGAATCTCTCCGACTGCTAATCAGTCAAAAAGAAGACAGTAGTAAATCTTTGAACATCTGGATGACCATCACTGCTATCATCGGTATCGTCATTATCAAGTTCTTCGCTGGTCAGGTTTCAACCATGCTCCGCTTTGCTATGATTGGTTCTTTCCTGACAACACCATTCTTCGCTCTTTTGAACTACGCCTTGGTAACGCGTGAAAACAAAAATCTTCCTTCTTGGCTCAAACACCTTGCCATTGCAGGATTGATTTTCCTCTTTGGTTTCGCCATCTTCTTTATCTACGCACTTGCAATCGGAAAAGCAGGATAATCGACAAAGCGCACTTAAGAGTGTGCTTTTTTACATTCTAAAAGCAGTTAGCAAATCCCAACTGCCTCTTATAACTACCTTAATTCTCCTTTTCCAACTCATACAAATCTGCGATAATCGCTGCGACATGTTTGATATCTCCCAGCATGCCTCGCATTTCAAAATCAGCCAAGACAGGGAAACCAAAGCGTTGACTATATTGCTTGGCTGTCAGGCAGTATTGGTTATTAAAGTTACGATTGCCTGAACCAACCACACCAAAACACTTACTAGCATTGTCACCATAGGCGATAAAATCTCCCACTGGTGTTGTCAAAATCTCGACATCTCCGTTATCCACACCATTCCCACCTTCGAGGTAAGTCGGCAAAAAAGCGACGTAAGGGTGTTCCATTTCATAAAAATCTTGGCCTTCCTTGACCAAATCCTTGATATGAATCTTTTGGACTTCAATCCCCTCGTACTGGGACAAGAGATAGTCTTTCAAGCGCGTCACAAAACTTTCAGTGTTGCCACTCAAACTAATATAAACTAAAGAAATTGTCTTCATATGTACCTCCATGATTTTATTTTTAATCGAAAAAGAACTACCAAGATTGTATCTTGATAGTTCTTTTTTGTCAATACTTAAGCAAGTTCTTCTGTTTCTTCTTCTGCCAAGGCTTTCTGTTGACGCCACATCTTATAGAAAACAAGGGCTAGGAAAAGAACATTGATGACGATATAGAAAATGCTAACGGCTTGTGAAATAACACTTATCCCTAAACGCATGGTCTCATCGTGAACTAACTGCACAGCGTCTTGTAAAGTCACATAGCTATAAATTGAACCAATAATAGCTAGCAAAACATAGCCGACATAAGTATAGTTTGCATATTGCAAATTCTTACGAACAAGGAAGACAATAGCTACTACCACTAAAATAGCAGATAGCACAATCAAGGCCATATTAAAAATAGAATGAGTTGATTCTGCTACTCTATAGGTGTAATTAAGCTGGTCTTCTAATTGCTGAGCACTGACCCCTGCAACCTGTTTCTGAGCAGCACGAAGGGATTCTTTGCTAGGTAAGGGACTCAACATTCCAAACAGAGACATAGCTGAAATAAGAGCAGACAAGATTAGCAAGACCCATAGATAAATCGGTTTCTTTTTCATGATAGAACCTCCTGATATTATTATTGATATTATAGCACTTTTTGTAAAGGGATACAAATATTATAGTGTCGTTTCTACCTGTTTTCGGTAGGCTTTCGGCGATTTCCCGCACAATTTTCGGAACACTTTATAGAAATATCCAACATTACTATAGCCGACAGCATAACAAATATCTTCGATACTGTCACTAGTTGAAAGTAAAAGTTGCTGGGCAGCCTTAATCCGTTGTTTGTTTAGTAACTCTGCGAAGGTCGAATTGGTTTCACGCTTAATCAACTGCCCCAGATAGACAGGATTGATAAAGAGATCCTTACTGATATCCTTGAGAGAAAGTTCTTTCTGATAATCACGCCCAATGACTTCCAGAACACTGACCACATTTTCATTCATACGATATTGTCCAAAGAATCGGGTCAGAGTTTCCTTGATATAAGGAACCAATTCATCGAAGGATTGAATAGCATGAATCGTTTTGACAATGTCCGTCATATCA
The DNA here is from genome assembly GCF_041432365.1 of Streptococcus sp. 20925_1_69. GTDB lineage: Bacteria > Bacillota > Bacilli > Lactobacillales > Streptococcaceae > Streptococcus. The sequence continues at coordinate 75,545 of NZ_JAPVZL010000003.1, read as the reverse complement.
TCAGCTTTGAGGTGTTCAAACAAGTGGAAGACATCCATGACAAACTGGATAAAAAGCTGTTTGGTAATCGGAACACGGGGTGTATTTTCAAGAACCACCTTCTCCAAGAGGTTTAACTCTTCTACGATTTGATTGAGATTCCCCTGAATGATAACCCTATAAATCGGTTCGTAGTAGGTAAAGAGACTCTCAGACTGCTGTAGATTTACAGAACCGTAAAAGAGGGCTTTCTCAGCATTCAGCTTCCAGCGTTCAAAGTGTTCTTGATAAGGAGCTTCAAAGGGAGTAACGACTAAACCATCTAGGAGTTGCTCAGAAATAAAAATCTGCCAGTCTTGACCCAAGACATAGTAGGGAATGGTGAAGGAGCCTTGTTTTTCCTTGGATAGGCCTATCCACCACTTCTCCTTACCTCCTAGATAACTAGCAAATCCAGCCTCGTCTAAATCTTGACTAAGGGTCTGACTTTTCTTTCCTCTCTCGCCTAGCTGACCTGCAATCTTCTCCAGTAGATTTCCCAACTCTACCTTATCAACAGGCTTAACCAGATAATCCACCACACTAAGGTTCATTGCTCTTTTTACGTAATCAAATTCCTGATAACCTGAGAGCAGGATATAGGCGGCATTTGGTAAGATTTCTTTCATTTCCCGAATCATATCAAGCCCTGTTTTATCGGGCATGTTGACATCTGAAATGACCACATCTACTGGATTTTCTTGGACATATTCTAGAGCTTCATCGGCATGACTGGCTGTTGCGACGACCTCCATATCCCACTTATCAAAGGGAATCAAACGCTTCAGACCTTCTGTCACCATGTACTCATCATCTACTAATAATACTTTATACATTTTCTCCCTTTCTACTCATCTTGAATTGTAATACGATACTGAACACCTGCTTGCTCTGCAGACTCTATAGTAATAGCGTAGCGGTCTCCAAAATAGAGCACAAAACGCTCATGGACATTGACAATCCCGATAGATTGCTTCTGACCACTGTAGCTGGCTTGGTGTTCAAACTGTCTCTGACTTAATTTTTCTCGAAGATTTGCCAGCTTTTCAACTGACATTCCACGGCCATTATCGACCACTAAAATTTCCACAAACCCATCCTGTTTAAGTGCCTTGATGCTAATCACATTATCTGTCCGTCTGTGGTCAACACCATGCGCGAAATAATTTTCTACCAGCGGTTGCAAGGTAAACTTAGGAATCTTCATATTCTCTAACTCTGGGTCTATCTTGAAACCATAGGCAATGGACTTGGGATAGCGAACCATGCAGAGATAGCTATATTTACGACAAAATTCTAATTCCTGTTTGAGAAGGGTTTCTCTTTCGTCGGAAATATTGTTACGCAACAGGCTACTGAACTCATAAATGATATCTGCCAACTCATCTTGACTTTGCATAACTGCATACATGCGCAAAAACTCTAGCGTGTTATACATGAAGTGAGGATTAATCTGAGCCTGCAAGGCTCGCATATTGGCATCTTTTTGACTAAGTTCTAACTGGTAAATATCATGGATATTCTTTTCCAATCGATCCAACATATCATTGGTGGTCTCTGCGATTAAGAGCAATTCCTGATCCTTTTCAAGCGTAGCAATGCGAAGACCTTCTTCCCCTTGGGCAATAGCCTGAATGGAATCCACCAAATCCACTACCTGCTTTTGGTAATTAGCAAAGGTCTGCCTCAAAGTCAGATAGAGAATAACAATAAAGAGAAGGCTTAAGCCCACAATCAAAGCAGAGCTAGTCACTGTTCCTTGTAAAACAAAGTTTTTGGGAACTGCTACCTGAACTTGATAGCCATGAGAGGTTACACCAACAAACCAGTTCTCATGTTCCCTATTGACCCTCTCACCAATATGAAAAATCTCCGTATCAAAAGGCGATGTCACAGTAACAGCCATCGGGATATGACCTCGGGTATTGTCTACAGCATGGTATAAGATTTCTGGATCCAAGGAAATATAAACAACCCCTATAGATTGATCCGTCGCTGGATCTAAAATAGGAACTCCAAAACTATTGGCCTCTGGTTTAAAGCCTTCCGCAAGTACCGAATGACCCCCTCTCTCATTTCTGCTCGAAACATAAACTTCTTTAAAGTCCTGCAAGACGATTGCAACACCCGTTATATAGTCATTTTGGACATAAAGATCATCAATATTTTCATACAGAGAAATAGAAGTTGACGAAGCTGCTTGATGCTCCAACAGCCAATAAAAATACTCAGAAGTTGACAAGCTAAAGTACTTATAAACCCCTTGTATCCGGTCTTGATTGGCTACTAAATCTTGTGCTAGCTGGGCTGACTCGCGATAATAATATTCCACCTCTTCGACTGTTCGAGTAGTTACACGCTGGGCTACTCTCTGAGCTTCCTTTTCTCGTGAATCCCAGTCAGCATAGGAGAGTAAGATTGCAAAACTCGCAATAATAATCATCATAACTGAACTATAGGTTCGCAGAAGCGTATGTAGCCGAAACTGCTTCATTCTATTTTGTCGCCAATTTTTCATGGATACTTTCATAGACCGGTTCCAACATATCACTGATAAAGAAATGCCACATCCCAATTCCTACAAAGAAAAGTAGGGCAGGCATATAGTAACCAATTGCCACAAGTAGCACTGTCCCAAGGAGAACCTTGGCCACAGCCGCTAAGCTCATAAAGATGCCAATCAAGGACAGTTTGAGACTATTTCGATAGGACAAATCAAAATAAACTTGTAATTTCAAAGATACTGTATAAGCCAAAAAGATCAAGGCAACTACTAGAACATTCAAAAAGGTCGCAATCAAATGAATAATAGTCTGATGAGGCAATTGTACCAAGAGATACAAGCCATAAACCAAAACTAAATCCACTCCTAAAAAGCTATAGAAAATCAGGTTGCTTGAAACAAAATTTTGCTTATAAAGAGACCAAGCCTCCTTCAAACTGTATTCCCGAAAGCTATAACCATGTTCTGCATATAGGCTCATCAAGGTGGCACTAGCCGGCGCTAGACCAAGGATAATCCCTCCTGCCAATGTTAATAGCCAAAAGAAGGCTGTCGCAATCATCCCTAAAAAGAAACGATTAAAGACAAAGTCTAAAAATCTCCCCATGATATCCTCCTAAAAATAACTATGAAACTATTATATCATATTTCAAGCGTTTTCAAAACTTCGAGTGCCCATTTACAATCCCACCAAACCGTGGTACAATGAGAATTGTGAGAAAATTATCAGGAGACAATTCATGAAAAAATCTATCTTAACTACACTGCTCTTTGCAGTTCTTTACTTCCTCTGCATGGGGATTGGTGTCCTTTTGGGCAATCTCCTTGACCAAACTGGAAACATGTTTTATGCGCCTGCTTTTACTGCCCTTGTCGGAGGTAGCGTCTATATGATTCTAGTCGCAAAAGTTCCGCGCTTTGGAGCCATTACCACTATCGGCCTTGTCATTGCCCTCTTTTTCTTGGGAACTAAACACGGTGCCGGCGCCTTCCTTCCTGGAATTATCTGTGGCCTCCTAGCAGATGGAGTAGCTCATTTAGGAAAATACAAGGACCAAACAAAAAATTTGCTTTCTTTCATTATTTTCGCCTTTAGTTCAACTGGTCCAATCTTACTCATGTGGATTGCGCCCCAAACCTATATGGCTACTCTTCTAGCAAGAGGAAAATCCCAAGAATATATCGACCGTATCATGGTCGCACCAAATCCTGGAACCATCCTTCTATTTATCGCTAGTGTTGTCATCGGAGCCCTAGTTGGTGCCTTGATTGGACAAGCCTTGAGTAAAAAATTTGCACAGAAAATCTGATTACTAAAAAAGAGCCACACGGCTCTTTTTATTTATGGCTCAAGACTTAGTCAAGAAATCTCCCAAGAATTGATACTCTTCGAAAATCTCTTCAAACCACGTCAACGTCGCCTTGCCGAAGGTAGGGTTACTGACTTCGTCAGTCTTATCTACAACCTCAAAGCAATACTTTGAGCAACCTGCGGCTAGTTTCCTACTTTGCTCTTTGATTTTCATTGAGTATGAATTTAAAGATAATCAAAATGATAATGATGGTTGCCAAGATGGTCACATCGTGATTGTAGCGGTTAAATCCATAAGCGATGGCTACGTTACCAATACCACCAGCTCCAACCGCACCAGCCATAGCCGTTTCACCAACAAGGGTAATCAAGGTCACAGTCGTCACACGGATCAAATCCGACAGATCTTCTAGTAATCCTGAGCTTTCTAGGCTAAACTTTTTTACCTGAAAAACTTCTTTTTTCTAACGATAAAATGAGCCCTATCACACTCCCTGCTAAAAAGACCCACCAACAAATCCTGATATCTTGTAAAGCTAAGAAAGAAAATATAGACATCCCTAAGGGTAATGTTAGGGAAAAAATCATACTCAAGAGATTATTACTTCTAGCTAATACATCCGCACTCAAATTAGACAGTAACAGAGTATCTAATTTAGGCATTGATTTCGACATCAAATACATGACAAAAGCTAAGCAAACAACACCTACTAGAGGAGAAAAATCTAAAATATTAGCAGTAGCAAGTAATACAAACAGGATTGCATTGAGCGATAGTAAACTTGAGAAAGACAATTTCCCAAAATAATCATGGGGAGTTAGGCTACCAAGAATAGCTCCTCCCAAGCTGACACATTCGATTAAAAATAGGGCCTGAGCATAGCTGAGATGGTAGATAGTATGGTCTAATAAGTAAAAGTGATAAATACCTCCAACAGCTCCTCCCAAAGTATTCATCACTAAAATGACAAGAATCATTTTAAACAAAGATTTACTTTCTCTCTGTCTAAAAATATCATCCATGTCCGCATAGATTGCCTTAACTTGTTGAAGCAAACTAATCGACTTATCCTCTACCTTTACAGACAAATGCGTCAATTCTCTTCTATTTTTGAATAAAATGAGAGAAGATAGTAAAAAGAAACCAGCATTCACAATCGCAACAAAAGAAAAATTTTGGTGGCTTGTTGTGAGTAACCACACTCCTAAGGCTTGACCTCCTAGATTTGATAAATAGGAAACAAACTGAGTAAAGGAATAAGCTTCATAGAGCTTATCTTCCGAAATATTATGCTGGATAATCGGCATACGAAGGCCTGCTGTATAATCCGATAAAATATCCGAACAGATATTAACCATACAGATAAAAGCAAACGTTACGAAGTTCTGGTCTTGAATCACACTAGCAATCAAAAGAAATAGGATACTTTGCACACAACCAACCCAGATAATTGTCCTTGCTTTATTCCGAGTATGATCAGCCTTCATCCCAACATAAAAAGTAAATAGGAAAGGTAAAATCGTAATCATATTAGCCATAAATACAGCTATATTTTTAAAGGGTAGACTCGCAGCATAAACGATAAATACCAGATTATAAATATAAGCTCCACTTGAGCTCAAAAACCTCGATAAGGTAAGTATCCTAAATAAATGATGTTTGAAAAATAATTTCATAACAGGCCTCCTTGGCAATCCAGTAAACTATCAATCTTCACTCTAGGAATAAGATTTTCTGTATTTGACTCCACGTCCTTTAGAATAGAACTAGTTATTAATAATTCTTTTGCTACTACAATAAATTCATTATTAGGAAAATATTTGTTAACTGCTAACAGAGTATCTGCTAACCCATCCATTCCCATCCAATATCCAGAAAACTGAGCATACTCAACCAATATACTCGAACTCAGATCCAAAATAATATCTTTGTATTTAAATGGATCAATATATAACAACATTCTTATGACCCCAGATGTTCCATCTAACAAATAAGGAGAAACTGTTGTGGTAGAATTTTTCAAAAATTTTCTACCACCTATGTCTAACAGATTAGATAATACAATCTCAATACCTCTACTTATAGTATATCTGCTGAAAGAAATTTTATGTAAAAAAATTAAAAATCCCGATAAACCATTTAAACCATAAGTATTAAAACTATCAAATATATCCAACGATTCATCAGAGCTTATATCTATACTTTCTGTAAAATCAAATCTTGACTCTAATAAATTCAGAAATTCTTCGTCACTTAGTGGTATAAATGCCGTACTTGAGGACGTAATTTTTGTTTCTTTCTGTCTCTCTGCATATATACTTGAAAATATTTTTTTAGCAGTAGGTATATCTGGATTATCACTAAATAGATAATTTATTAGAATATCTATGTTCGTTACTATTCCTTTTTGAAGAAGTAATTCTTTTACTTTATTAGTTTTTAAAGCTTCTTCTTCTCTCAAGTGTAATCTCCCCAGTAAAAATAACATCAAGTTTGCAACTTTATAACAATCTGCTTTTTTACCTTCTATACAATTCCATTTTTTTAAACAAATGTCATTATAAATACCTACTGTCGGAGATTCAGATGATTGATATGAGTTTTCTAAGTCAATAAAATACAAATCTAACATTTCTGTAATCAGAATATTATCTGAATGAATATCATTCAACACAATATTTTCTTTATGAAAGTATTCAACCACTTCAATTATTTTTTCAAAAATTCTTAATAAAGTAAGAAAATTGGAGTAATTTTTAATAATGTCACTACTAGAATAAGAATATAAGTTATAATCATCTACAAAATCTTTTAATGTGTAGCCGTCTATAAATTCATAAATAAAATATCCATTTGTCCATTCATTAATATTTTCAAGCGATTTGGGAATATATTTGATTAGCTTCTTAGATAACTCCCACTCTCTTTCTCTAAACTCCCTCTTTTCTACATTTATATATGATAAAACGAAATTACGGCATTCCTTTATCACAACTTTCCTATTATATTTTTTTGAATTAGCTAAATAGATATTACCGCCATTACTAGATTTTATTATTGAATTTATTTCATAATTATTAGACATGTATGTATCTTCAAATATTTGAGGTTCTTGAATATCTTCAATCCATTTAGGTAAGTCAAAATAAGATTTTTGATAATCTTGCCAAACTTCCCCATCTGGTCCATACATACTAGGTAAGCCGTCAATTAAATGCGCTTCATTAACAATATTACATCCAAATCTGTAGAAAATATTATTTGAATTTTTATATTTTCTATCACTTAGTATATAGATACCTTGGAAATCACAAGGTATTTTTTGATAAAGCTTTTCAAGTAAATCTATACAGTGCTCTCTATTCTTTGGATAAATAGTTATAAACTTCCCTGATTCTGCAGATGATTCATTTTCTGAAAAATTTTTATAAATTTTATCAAAGTCAGACAAACATTTATACATAGTTCTTTCTCGTTCTAGCAACTTACTAACTATATCAAATACTTGTGTATAATTCTTTATAGTAGCAGAAATATGAATTTTAAAACCAAATTCTTCCAATTTATATAAATTATCATTATAGTATGTGAAGTCCATCCTATCCATAGTTCACCTTTTTACAAATAGATAAAGGAGTATGATATACAAATCTATACTCCTTATAAAATATTGCCAATCTGAGTTCATTATCCTTTATGAACTGAACATTTGTAAGTAGCTACAAATTCTTTGACTGGTTCTGCATGTTTTGATGCAGTCATTGCAAATTTTGTCATTTCTGTTACCTCCTTTGTTTTATGAAACCAGTCTAACAAAAAAAGCGGGAGTCCCCACTTTTTTGTAATATATTTTTTCTGAAAATAGAAACTCTAGCGCCTAGAAACTACTAATTATCAATCCATCTACAAGGCTATTTATTTTTCATCGGTCGATGTATTTGGAATATATTACAAATCTTTATTTGAAAGCTGGTTTGCAAAATAGTTTTCATAGTATCTTGCACCATCTACATACTCTAAATCTTGTAAGATTGTAATGCCTCTCTGGATTTTTTCAAGACCCTTATTTTTTACATTAAAAATAGTATCATAATACCCTTTAGCAATCATATAAATGATTTTCAGATAAGCTTGAGATTCTGGCAATTCTCGTTTTTCAATCTGAAAAACAAAATAGTCTGCTTTTAATTTATCCTTTTCCTCTATCGCTTTAAAGAGTCCATTAATCAAAATGGTATCGATACCGACTTTGTTACTAGGTAAAGAGCCTAATAAATCCGTCTTTTGTAACATCTCCCTAGAATATTTAAAATAGAGGGGCAGAGGAAACAAAGGAGAAATCGTTGAAAATAGTTCCAATTCATAATTTCCCCAGATATCAATAGTAAAAAAATAGTCATAGAGAAAAGTCAGTTCTTCATCCGTTGCTCTTATTTCTGAATCAAAAAACACAAGAAGGCTTTTGATACGAATCATTTGTAAAAGATAGCTCTTTTCACCACTTGATCTATACTTTTGAGTCATCTCTTCATACAAGGAATGGAGAGAATCAATCCCTTCTCTATCATATAGTTCCCAGAGATTTTCTTGAAAAGCCAAAGCCTTTTTCTGAGAAAAACCACGTACCAAGTACATAAATTCATTCAAATCAGAGTGGATGTTATCTAAGGCAGTAATCAATTTCATAGAGGATAAGTCTGCTTCTCCACGCTCAAATTTGCTCAGCATGGAATAAGTAAACTCTCCTCCCGTAGCCTCCTGTAGAGATACATTCCGACTCTTTCTCAATTCTTTAAAAATTTCTCCCAGATTTTGCATATTGACTCCCCACAATTCTTAACTCTCTAACTCATAAAAGCGACGATTGATAGCAATCTGTACAGAGAATTTTAAGTCTTGACTATAACGACAACTCCTATGAATGATGTACAGATTGCCTAGATCTTTTTATTTATGGCTTAATTTCTTAGTCAAGAAATCACCCAAGAACTGGATCGCAAAGATAATCAAAATGATAATAATGGTTGCCAAGATGGTCACATCGTGATTGTAGCGGTTAAATCCATAAGCGATGGCTACGTTACCAATACCACCAGCACCAACCGCACCGGCCATAGCTGTTTCCCCAACAAGGGAAATCAAGGTCACAGTCGTCACACGGATCAAATCTGGAAGACCTTCTGATAGGTAAACACCTACGATATCCCAGAATGTCGCTCCGCAAGCTTGAGCCGCCTCAATAACACCACCATCTAGCTCAGCCAAGACAACCTGCACCTGACGGGCAAAGAAGGCAAAGACTGCAAAAGAAAGTGGAACAAGGGCTGCATTTGGCCCGATACTTGTTTTCACAATCAAGTGAGAAAGGGGAGACAAGATTGCCAAGAGGATGATGAAAGGAACCGCACGGAAAATGGAAGTAATCTTGTCTAAAATCCAGAAGACAACCTTATTTTCCAAAACACCACCTGGCGCTGTTAAGACGAGAAAGAGACCTGCCACTAACCCCAAGAATCCTCCGATGATGAAAGAAAGAACTGTCATATAAAGAGTTAGATAGATGGCTGTTCCCCAGCCTGCTTGACCAGCCCAGCCCATTTTATATACATTTGGTAAATAGGTTTGAATCAATGATTCCATCTTACTGTCCTCCCTTCAATACTTTTAGTTGTACGCCTGCTTGACGAATGGCTTCTTGGGCGCCTGCTAGCGCTGCTTTTTCACCTGACAAGACCACAACCAATTCTCCAACAGGAGTACCATCGAGGATTTCGATATTTCCATAGAGGATATTAGCCGTTACTTGGTAATTCTTGTACAATTCATTCAAAAGTGGCTCGTCTGTTGAAGCCCCTGCATACTTGAGCTGCACCAAAAGGCTGTTTTCAGACAAGTGTTCCACGATTTCTTGTTTCTCGATTTTGACCATGGCTTCGTCAATACCAGTGGCTGTTGAGATAAAGTCTTGCGTCAAAGGTTGTTTAGGATTTGAGAAGATTTCAAGGACGCTACCCTCTTCAATCAAATGCCCATCCTGCATAACTGCCACACGGTTGGCAATATCTTTGACAATCTGCATTTCATGCGTAATTAAGACAACGGTCAATCCTAATTTATGGTTCAAATCTTGCAACAAGGCCAAAATTTGCTTGGTTGTCTTCGGATCAAGGGCAGAAGTCGACTCGTCTGAAATCAAGATTTTTGGATCATTTGCCAAGGCACGCGCAATGGCCACACGCTGTTTTTGCCCTCCAGATAGTTGTGAAGGGTAGTTTTCAGCACGGTCTGCCAAGCCAACCAAGTCCAACAACTTAGCTACTTTAGCCTTCTTTTCTTCCTTGCTGAGCCCAGAATGTTTAAGTGCAAAGGCTACATTCTCCTCTGCTGTCTTTTGGCTCATCAGGTTAAAATGCTGGAAAATCATTCCAATATCTTGACGTTTACGACGCAACTGCTCTGCCGTCAAGATCACCTTACCATCAAAAATCACATCGTCGTCAATGGTAATTTTCCCTGCAGATGGTTTTTGCAAGAGGTTAATCACCCGTACAAGGGTTGATTTCCCTGCTCCAGAATATCCAACAATTCCGTAGATATCCCCTTCTTGGATGTGAATAGTCACATCCTTGACCGCTGTGATGGTTCTCTTCTTTTGGTGAAAAGTCACATCGATCTGATCTAACTTGATAATATCTCTACTCATAGCTTCTAATCAGCTCCTCTACTAATTCAATATGGGTGTAATAATCGGCGATTCGCACGTTTTCATCTCCACCGTGGTCTCGGCTGTTGGCATTTCCTAGACCGAAGGCCACCATTGGCACCTCTAGGGCATCAAAGACCGTATGCATAGGCCCTGTCCCAGCTGTAGTTGGCAAGACTGAAACGCCCTGTGGATAGAATTTCTTAGCCAACTCGATTACATTAAGAATGGCTGGTGCGCTCATATCGCTTCGATAGCTCATCTCTCCCAAGGTATAGTATAATTCTACCTTATCAAAGCCATTTTTGTCTAGCTGTTTCCGAATTTTTTCCAGAACATCATGCGGTTCTAGGCCAGGAACCAAACGAACTTCTAGCTTAGCGCTGGCTTCTGCTGGCAAAATCGTTTTGACTCCTTGTCCCTGATAACCTGACTGAATCCCTTCGATATTAAGAGCTGGCTCGAAAAAGAATCGTTTTAGAAAGGCTGCACGCTCCTCTTGTAAAAGAGGCAATTCCAAACCATAAATCTGGCTGATTTCCCCTGGATTTCGTTGGGCATAGGTATCCACCAAGGCTAATTCACGTTCATTTGGCTCTTGTACTTCTTCGTACAAACCTTCAACCAAGATACGGCCATCTGCAGCACGAAGAGACTGTAGAGCTTGAAGGAGGTACCAGGGAGCTGACTCCACAACCCCACCATAACTAGAGTGGATATCCACATCAGCACTTTTCACCTTGGCATCAAAGGTCACAATCCCCTTATTTCCACCAGAAATTTCTAGCTGTTCCAAGGCATTTTTGGTTCCTTGTTCCCAGACCAACAAATCTGCACCACGGAGTTTATCCGCATGTTTTTCCAGATACTTATCCAGGTCTGTCGAAGCCGATTCCTCCGCACCCTCCATGATAAAACTAATATTGACAGGCAGATCATCATGATGCTGCATATATTTTCTCAAAGCACTCAAACGAGCTGTGATATGACCCTTGTCGTCATCAACCCCACGCCCATATATGAAACCATTGCGCACCGAAAGCGTAAAAGGATCCTCTGTCCAGACCTGATCCCCATCAGCTGGTACAGTGTCATAGTGGTTATAGAAAATCAAGGTCTTGGCATCTGGACGCGAACTCTTGAAATGTGCCATGACAAAAGGCGCCGTGTAAGTCTCATCAATCTCCACTTCAGCCCCAACACGCTTGAAAATCTCACCCAGATAGTTGGCAACTTCTTTGAGACCCACCTGTTGGGCAAAGACTGATTTCTTAGAAATCAAGGTACGCAAAACCTCAAAATAATGCTGGGCTACATGATCCTTTTCAAATTTTTCGATTTGTTCTTGTTCGCTAGGAAAAACCATATTCTCTCTACCTTTCTATGAACTACTCTTCCTGACAATCCATGCTCTATACAAAAGCAAGAGGTGGAATTTTCTCTCCCACCTCCCTGTTTCTTATTACCAAACTGGTTGATCCAAACCGTCTGATGTTTCTTCGATAACTTTTTTCACTTCATCTGTATGGTAAGCTGCAACAACTTTCTTGATAGCATCAGCTTTTGGTGATGTTTCCCAATCTTTTTTCGCAACGATAATGTTGTACCATTGTTTTGAGTTTTCATCAGCTTGTTCTTTGAAGAGTGCTTTCTTGTAGTCTAATTTTGCTTCTGTAACGAAGGTATTGTTTACAACGGCAGCGTCAACTGATGACAATGAACGAGCTGTTTGGCTAGCGTCCAATTCAGTGATTTTCAAGTTCTTTGGATTTTCTTTGATGTTAGCAACTGTTGCAAGAGCAGTTCCAGAAACATCCAATTTAATCAAGCCAGCTGATTGAAGCAAGTAAAGCGCACGGCTTTCGTTTGTAGCATCGTTCGGTACAGCGATTTCTCCGTTTGCTGGGATGTCTTCTACTTTAGTGTACTTGTTGTCACTTCCATTCAAACCTGAGTAAAGGCGGATTGGAGAGATGTAAGTATCAGCAATCGCTACAAGGTCTTTTCCGTTTTCTTTGTTCCAGTTGTTCAAGAAGTTATAGTGTTGGAAAGCGTTCAAGTCTACTTCGCCATCAGCAGTTGCCTTGTTTGGTTGTGAGTAGTCTGTGAACTCTGTAAATTCCAAAGTAATACCGTCTTTTTTAACCAATTCTTGGATTTTGTCCCAACGTTTTTCTTCAGAACCGCTACGGTTAACAGTTGCGATTTTGATAGTTGTTGCATTGTCTGCTTTCTTTTCTGAGTTTCCGCAAGCTGCAAGAGCCAAACCTGCGACTGTAGCAAGGGCTGCTACACCAAGCCATTTTTTGATTTTCATGATTCTTTCTCCTTAAAAATAATACCGTACTAGTATCTCACAATTTGTTTGATTTCACAAATTGTTATTAGATAGCCAGATATATAGTTTAAAACTATATCCCTAAAAATTGAGAAATCACCCATCTTACTCAGAATGGATGATCTCAAGAAATTATTTAATATCAGCTTCTGCTGGTAGATAAGTATCTCCGAAGAATTGTTTAGACAATTTTTCAAGCGTTCCATCTTTATAGAGTTCTTGGATACGTTTGTCTACAAATGATTTCAACTCATCTTGACCTTTAGCAAGAAGTGGGTAAACGTAAGGCTGTTGGTCGCTTGGAAGTTCGATAACTTTCAAGTTGTCCAAACCTTGGTCCTTAATGACTGTTTCAACACCGATTTTATCAAAAATCTTGTAGTCAAACTGGCCATCGCTCAAGCGTCCCATGATTTGTTGGAAGTCCGCTTTAGTATACTTTAGGACAGTTGGATTATCTGAGTGTTGTTTGTTGTAATCTTCTAGCTGTTTAGCAGATGTTGTCCCTTGAACAACTTCTGTTGATTTTCCACCGATATTATCAAGCGATTTGATGCTAGGGTCATCTTTTTTCACTACAAGAACGTTAGGGTTTTTAGCAGTTGGAGCTGCATAAAGGTATTTTTCAGCACGTTCTTTAGTGTAGCTGATGTTGCTAACAGCCATATTGTAACGGTCAGCATCAAGTCCTGCAAAGACTCCTGACCACTCTGTCTTCTCAAACTTGACATCATATTTGTCAGAATCTTTAAAGATAGCGCGAACCACTTCAATTTCGTAACCAGTCAATTCGCCATTTTCTTCATAGTTGAATGGTTTTGGTGTAGCATTAGTTGCAACGATAATTTCTTTCTTGCTAGCTGATTCTCCTTCTTTTTTCGCACCACCTGAGCAAGCTGCTAACACACCTGCAGCAACAAGCCCTAAGGCAGCAAGAGATGAGTATTTAACGATTTTTTTCATGTCATTTCCTCCAAAATAGAATACCTTATAATCTTAACAGAAAAAGACCATTTACGCCATTATATGATATCTATCTCTGTGATAGGTTTTCTTTATGGCTGATTTATACTCAATGAAAATCAAAGAGCAAACTAGGAAGCTAGCCGTAGGTTGCTCAAAGCACTGCTTTGAGGTTGTAGATAGAACTGACGAAGTCAGTAACATATATACGGTAAGGCGACGCTGACGTGGTTTGAAGAGATTTTCGAAGAGTATTAAAAGACCAAACGCAAGACTGCAATTAAGACCACTCCAAAGAGAACCGTTCCGACTAGATTGCGGTAGCGAAAGGCCACCCAAGCTGTTGGAAAGACGGCTAAGAAGTCTATCCATTTAATTTGAGGAAGGTTCCCAACCTTACCTGTCACTACGCTTGAAAGAATCAAGGCAAAGATAATGGAAACGGGCAAAAATTTCAAAAAACGCTCAACGATTGCAGGCAAGCCCTTATACTTGACCAAGATGAAGGGAATCATACGGGGAATCCACGTCACCAAGCCAGAGAAAATAACTGCTAATAAAAGATACTTACTGACCATCTAAAACCACCCCCATTGTACAACCAAGTAGCGTCGCAAACAGAACAGCGAGCGACTGAGATACCACTGTCAAGAGTAAAAAGAAGGACACCGCAACAACTGCTAGGATAATGAGCAGATTGCGGACAGGAATCCGTCTTTGCATAATCTGGAATTGCGAAGCAAAAATTCCGATGAACATCCCAACCAGGGCAAAATCTAATCCAAAGATTTCTGGATTTGGCAGCAGGCCACCCAGAGACGTTCCGACAACTGTCCCCACAAACCAAGCCACATAGCTGTTGAGATTGTTTCCATGCATCCACATAGGATTGACCTTGTCTGTATGGGCCAATTCGCCCATCAAAACGCCGTAGGTTTCATCTGTCAAAAGGCTAGACATACCGATATTTTGCCAGAGACTGGTATGACGGAAATAGGTCGACGCATGCAAACTCAACAAAAAGAGACGCAAATTAATCAAAAAGACCGTCGTAGCAATGGCCGCTACAGGCGCTTGAACCGCAATCAAAGCCAACATAGCAAACTGGGCACTCCCAGCATAAACAAAGAGGCTCATCAAGCCCATCTCAACAGGTGTCACATAAGGCGCACCGATAATCCCACAGGCAAGGCCAATACTGACATAACCCAGGGCCGTTGGCATGGCTGCCTGCGCCCCCTCCCAAAATCCTTTTTCTTTCATCATTCTCCTCATATTGTCTTAATAAATGGGCTGAATCAGTTCCAGCCACAGCATGGACTATTATAACACATTCAGGAAAGAGAAAAAAGTCTGCTGATTGTAGCTATCATAAAAAGACTGGCAATCCAGTCTCAAACATATATTATAGAAATTCTCCGTTAGATACTTTCACGAATATTCAAGAGCATGGCAAAGGCAACTAGAAGAAATAGCAATAAAACAAAGCTAACTGCCAGAGTTCCAAAGCTAGTAGCAATGGTTACCAAAGCTATTGTAAATAAGCTCGGTAAAACAACCGTAATAGCACCGATAGAGGATTGAACTGCTCCCATTGACTCCTCAGGTATTTGTTTAAAAATGAGTTCCTGTAATCGAGGAGATAGAACACCTGCGAAAAAGGCATCTAAGGCACTAAAGATGAGAATCCAGTCAAAACGAACTGCCACAAAGCCAACTAAAAGGAGTAATTGGATAATAAGCGAGGCATATAGAGCAAGTTTTATAGAGATTGTATTCTTCAGATAGCCACTCACAAGGCTTCCGACAATAAGGGCTGACAGCTCCAGGGTGGATAACAAGGCAAGAGATTGACCTGTTTGTAAATTCAAAAAGGGCTGATTTCTCAAAAACAGAGTAGAAACAGGAACTGTAACATTTATCACTGCTTGACTAATAGAAATAATAAACAAAACCAAGAGCACCTTATTCATATTCCATATCAATTTCGATGATTGGAGCAAATGCTGGCAAAAGGATTTTACAGAGAGCCCTTCTTGATAGCTAATCGTTTTTTCTACTTTCAAAAGGTCAGTTTTTATGAAAAGGATACCTAAAAATGCGATTAAAAAGGTAAGAGCATTCAGTAAGGAAATAAACTGGATAGATAGAATACCTAGTAAGACTCCTCCTAGAATATTACTGATTGTTTTCACTAAACTAACAGTTGACTGTTTAAATCCAATAGCTTCTGCCAAATGGTCTTGTCCAATAATTCTAATGAAAATTGGAGTGAGCATAGCTCCTGAAAAATAACTCAATGTGTCAGACAAGAGGTTAATCAGACAAATAAATGCTACTAGCAACAAGGAGAAAGACTGCCCTGAAAGCGATAGGGACACTATATAGTAAAGCAAAAATTTTGCAAAACTAATAATTGTATATTTTAGGACACGATGATGTTGAAAATCCGCCAAAACTCCCAGAAAGATTTGTAGAACTTGGGGAAGGGTTTCTGAAATCGTGATAAGTAAAATCGCCAAAGGGGCAAAAGACGCATCTGCCACATAATTCAAAAAAGCCAGATAAAAAATCGTATCCCCAATCGTTGAAATCCACTGGTTGATGGTTAATTGCCTAAAATCTCTATTTTGAAGAAATACTTTCATCACAACTCCTTTTTAAATTCAAATGGGAATCTTTCCCCAAGGATAGACCGCGATACTACTAACAACAATTACAGTAACATCAAAATCTGACCAATGCCATTATAGACTATATGCAGTCCAATAGGCCAATAAATGGACTTTGTCATTCTAAATAAGACTGCAAATATAAGACCTCCACCCATATAGAAGACAAAGTCTGTCAAGACCCAACCGTGATTACTAATGTGCGAGACCCCAAATAAAACAGCGGAACCAAGTACATCTAGCCCCCATTTCTTTCCTTTTTCCAGAGCAGTCATCACTAATCCACGATAAATCATGTCTTCAAAAATGGGACCTGCAATCACAGGATAAAAAAAATACATCAAAAATGCCGTAGCTCCTGTAAAAGTAGGAGCAGCATGTTGATAAGAAATTTCATTTCGAGTAGGTGGGAAAAGAAAAAAGGTGACAAAATTCCAAGCAACAAAAGCAAGCAGAGCTAGGAAGGAATAGAGAAGATAGGATCCTTTAAACTTTCTACTGTTGATTTTCTGCCATTTCCCCGACCAAATCATAACAATAAGAGCAAATAAAACCACAAGAAAATTCAACATCATATCCGACAGATAATAAGTAAAGTCAGATAGACCAAGAGCAAAGTCGCTAGATAAAACCAGACCACTGAACTTCTGGTCAGCAATAACTAGTAGAAAAGCTATAATAAAGTAGTAGCGTGAGATTATCTTTTTCATCCTATTTTCTCCTATATTACGAAATAAAAAAAGCCCTAACCCAAACAAAGGCAAGGGCTTTAAATATCAATGACGACGATTAACAGTGGAAGAATCATGGTTAAAATATTTCTTCCAGAAATTAGTGATTGACCAAGGTGCTCCTAAGCTTACTCCAATTCCACCGCCTGGGTTAACCACAGTGTAGCCTCCTCTAACATCTTGCAACTCATCTTCTGTCAATTCCATTGTTTCTGCAAATTGTAAATTTAACATCTTTTATACTCCTTCAATTGTTTTCTTCTTGTAAACCACTTCTGCGACCTAGGATTTGCTTCAAATGTTTTACAAGGTCAGTATAACACAGAAATTGCCTTATTTTAGAAAATCGCATATTTGATATTTTTTCTTATAGAAATTTCAGATTTGCGATTTTGGTGGATTTGATTATTTCCCTGCTATAATAAAGTTATTACTAATGAGGAGGGAAGTCATATGAAGAAACAAGTTTTAAGATTATTGGCAATCATTGCTGAGATTATTATCATTTTCCCATTTCTAACTAATCGATAAGTTCTTTGTATTGCTGAAAACGCAATTCGAAGAGGGCTATCAATTGTGGATTTTCTAATACTTGCAGAGATTGGATAAAGTGTTCAATCTCTTTTTGATTGTTTCCTTTGGTTTGAAGGAAAATACTCATTTTCTTTAAAAATTGCCACA
This sequence comes from Streptococcus sp. 20925_1_69, assembly GCF_041432365.1. Lineage (GTDB taxonomy): Bacteria > Bacillota > Bacilli > Lactobacillales > Streptococcaceae > Streptococcus. The sequence continues at coordinate 57,623 of NZ_JAPVZL010000003.1, read as the reverse complement.
ATACTTTTTCAAAAACATCGTATGGACGAAGCATACTCTCCAGCTCAGCTTCAAAGATTGGGATGTAAGAGAAAAGTTTGCGCTCCATGAGCTCTGATATAATATTCAGAAAGCCACTTTTCATATACAGTCTATTATGTACCAACTCTTTAAATTCCTTAGATTTCTCAAGTAAAGTGGTTGATAAAAATATCAAATCTTGATTGCTCAAGAAAGGCATGGTATTACAGAATATATAGAGTTCAAACCAGGTCCAAGACTCAATAGCGTAGAGGTAGGTAGTTAAAAACTCGCTATCCTCCTCTGCTAGCGGATAGCTTTTATCTAAGGAATGGATAGCATCTTTAATCACAATGGCATTCAAACGACGATAGGTCTGCGCCATCTGTTCTTGTTCGACTTCCTCCAACAGTTGCTCTAAGCCAGCGATATCTTGATGGACAAAGCGATCCACAACCCTTCTACCAATTCGCATATGTGGAGATTCTTGATAGTTGTTGAGCTTATGACCAAACTCATCAAAATTCATATTAATCCCTTGGATAGCTAATATGAGCTTATCTGCAGACAACATAGACTGTCCTAGTTCAAACTTGGATAGCTGAGAAGCTGTTAGTCCAGCACAAGCCACATCTGACTGCTTGAGCTTTCTAGCCAATCGCAATTCCTTGTAAAATTCTCCCAATTCCATTCTCTCAATCATCTGACCACCTCCTATTCTTTATATATTATATCATTATTTACAGTTATTTGTCAAAATATTCTGACATTTTAGCAAGTGAAAAAGCCAGCCTTAAGCTGACTCCTTATTCCATCATATCAAAAGTAAGACTTGGTTTGGCATTGAGGTCCAAGTTTGCAAAGTTTTCTTTGTTCCACTCGCTGACGCTGGCATAGGCAATCATACCTGCATTGTCTCCACAGAGGCGCAGAGGTGGGATGATAACCTTGACATCTGTGATTTCAGTTGCTAGGCGTTCTCTGAGACCTTTATTGGCTGCCACACCACCTGCCACGACAAGGGTCTTAACAGGGTATTTCTCCAAAGCCTTCTTAGTTTTTGCCATAAGAATATCCAGTACAGCTGCTTGGAAGGAAGCACACAAATCCTCTGTAGACAAGCTTTCTCCCTTTTGTTCGGTATTGTGATGAAGATTGATAAAGGCCGATTTCAAACCTGAGAATGAAAACTCCAGATTATCTTCCTTAATCATGGCACGAGGGAAATCATAAATATCCTGTCCCTGATGAGCTAGCTCATCAATCTCACGACCTGCAGGATAGGTCAAGCCCATGACACGGCCGACCTTATCATAAGCCTCGCCAACCGCGTCATCTCGCGTTTCCCCAACAATCTTGTAGTCACCAGCCTCAGAAACATAAACCAACTCTGTGTGTCCACCGCTAACCAAGAGGGCTAGCAAGGGAAACTCCAAAGGCTCTACATTTTGAGCTGCCATGAGGTGACCAGCCATGTGGTTAACAGGGATAAGTGGAAGTCCATGTGCCCAAGCAAAGGCCTTAGCAGCTGACAAGCCAACTAGCAAGGCTCCGACCAAGCCTGGTCCATAGGTAACCGCCACAGCTGTCACATCCTCTTCTGTAATCTCTGCTTCTGCTAGCGCCTCCTCGATACAGGCTGTAATGACCTCGACATGGTGACGACTAGCTACTTCTGGCACTACGCCCCCAAAACGTTTGTGGCTCTCGATTTGACTAGCAATGACATTAGACAAGAGTTCATCGTCGTTTTTCAAGACGGCAACACTAGTCTCATCACAGGATGTCTCAAATGCTAAAATATATCTATCCTTCATCTATTTCTCTCTTCATGATGATGGCGTCCTCGACTGGGTCATGGTAGTAGGCCTTTCGCTCAGCGATGACTGCCATCTTTTCTTTCTTGTAAAATGCTTGCGCTCGGTGATTTGACTTTCTGACTTCGAGGAAAATCTCCTTATCTGTCGGCAATTGAGCAAACAAGGCTGACGCAATTCCCTGACCCTGATAAGCTCCTTTGACAGCGATTTGCAAGACTTCTGCTTCAAAAAGATTCTCCTGCACAGCTAGAAATCCAATCACTTCTGCCCCATCATAAGCCAGAGCATACCAAGTCTGGTCTTGGGACAGGTCTGCTTGGATTTGTTCCAGAGTCCAAGGACTGACTGGGTAAACAGCTGCCATGACAGCGTAGATGTCTTGAGCCAAGTCAGGTTGCTGTTGGATTCGTTTGATTTCTATCATAGGCGTTTAATGTAAGACTCGCCAGATTCTGTGTGATTCTTGAGCCAGTTTTCCTCAGCCTCAACACGTTTGAGGTAGTTCGGCACAAAATCATGCAAGGAGTCTGCTTCCTTGTCCCAGGCCCAGAGAGCTAGATTAGCTGCATTTGGCAAGGTTTCTTTGAAATTAGTCCTTGGCAAGTGTTCTTGAATCTGCTCTACAAAGGTGCCAACTTCTCCGACAAAGGTTACCTGACTAGCCCCCTTGATTAACTCAATCACTCGCTCAAAGGAAAGGTGCGATTCTGGCATGACAGATTTAGCATTTTCATAAAATCCTGCGTAAACATTGTTGCGACGCGCATCCATCAAAGGAACGAACAAGCCTTCTTGTTGATATGGCACCAGAGCCAAGAGGCTAGACATACCAACCAACTCGATGTTCAGAGTATGAGCTAAGGTTTTGGCAGTTGCTACCGCAATTCGCAAACCTGTGTAGCTACCTGGACCCTCTGCCACCACGATTCTATCCAAATCCTTGGGTGTCCAATCCAAACTTGCCATCAAAAAATCGATGGCTGGCATGAGGGTAATACTGTGATTTTTCTTAATATTAATCGTCGTCTCAGCAAGAATCTGCTTGTCCTTTAAAATAGCGAGAGAAAGAGCCTTGCTGGACGTATCAAAAGCTAATACTTTCATAACACATTCCTATCTTTTTGTCTGTTTACTATTATACTACAAAAGCTGGCACATGGGAATTTTCTTTATCCTTAAACAAAGATGCCCCAGCATAAGCAGGGCATCTAAGCATTTAATCCAAAGTAAAATACAAACCAAACGACATAGGTTACGAGGAGAAGAAAAAGCGAGTAGAGAGTCACAAAGGTAATTTTCCACAAGAACTTGGTTTGTCGTCGTTCCAGTTTGGCAAATAGAAGATTCCCTCCATAAACGCAAGCAACAAAAACAATAAAAGCTACCAAGCGAGCTCCGATAGCAAAAGCAAATAAGTTATACATAGGGCAACCTCCTTGACTTAAAAACTATATGGAATTATGACAAGCAATAAATTCCACTTCCGTTATTAATATAACACATTTTCTTCGTTTTTGCAAGCGCTTACTAAAGGAATTATCCCATGACTTTCTCGTTTCCGTCTTTTACTAATTTTTCATTTTGTGGTATAATTGAAATAATTGTAACGAATCAAGGTCAATCTAGACACAAAATGGAATGAAATCAAGCAAATATCTGCTAAAAGTTTGGAATAAGCTGACCTGTAAAATAGAAAGGAACTATATGATTTACAAAGTTTTTTATCAAGAAACAAAAGAACGTAGCCCACGTCGTGAAACTACACGCGCACTTTACCTAGACATCGATGCCAACTCAGAACTTGAGGGCCGTATCGCTGCTCGCCAACTTGTCGAAGAAAATCGCCCAGAGTACAATATCGAGTATATCGAACTCTTGTCTGACAAATTGCTAGATTACGAAAAAGAAACTGGCGCCTTCGAAATTACGGAGTTCTAATATGGCCTATACTCTTAAACCTGAAGAAGTCGGCGTTTTTGCCATCGGTGGTCTGGGAGAAATCGGGAAAAACACATACGGGATTGAATACCAAGATGAGATTATCATCGTCGATGCTGGGATTAAATTCCCAGAAGATGACTTGCTGGGTATCGACTATGTCATTCCTGACTACTCTTACATCGTAGACAATATCGACCGCGTCAAGGCTGTTTTGATTACACACGGACACGAGGACCACATCGGTGGGATTCCATTCCTACTCAAGCAAGCAAATGTCCCAATCTATGCTGGACCACTTGCCTTGGCTTTAATCCGTGGTAAACTCGAAGAACATGGCCTCCTGCGCAACGCCAAACTTTACGAAATCAACCACAACACTGAGTTGACCTTTAAAAATCTCAAGGCAACTTTCTTTAGAACGACTCACTCTATTCCAGAACCTTTGGGGATTGTCATTCATACTCCTCAAGGGAAAATTGTCTGTACGGGTGACTTCAAGTTTGACTTAACACCAGTTGGTGAACCAGCAGATTTGCATCGTATGGCAGCTCTTGGTGAAGACGGTGTACTCTGTCTCCTGTCTGACTCGACAAATGCAGAAATTCCAACCTTTACCAACTCTGAAAAAGTCGTTGGCCAGTCCATCATGAAGATTATCCAAGGCATAGAGGGACGTATCATCTTTGCATCCTTTGCCTCAAATATCTTCCGTCTCCAGCAAGCAACAGAAGCCGCTGTTAAGACTGGGCGCAAGATCGCTGTCTTTGGTCGTTCTATGGAAAAGGCCATTGTCAACGGAATCGATCTTGGCTACATCAAAGCTCCTAAGGGAACCTTTATCGAGCCAAATGAAATCAAAGACTACCCTGCAGGTGAGGTTCTCATCCTTTGTACAGGTAGTCAGGGCGAGCCTATGGCTGCCCTCTCTCGTATCGCCAACGGAACCCACCGTCAGGTACAACTCCAACCAGGTGATACCGTTATCTTCTCTTCAAGTCCAATTCCTGGAAACACTACTAGCGTCAACAAGCTGATTAACATCATTTCAGAAGCTGGTGTCGAAGTTATCCACGGTAAGGTTAACAATATCCATACATCTGGACACGGTGGCCAGCAAGAGCAAAAACTCATGCTCCGCTTGATTAAGCCAAAATACTTCATGCCTGTCCACGGTGAATACCGCATGCAAAAAGTCCACGCTGGACTAGCGGTAGATACTGGTGTTGAGAAGGACAATATCTTTATCATGAGCAATGGTGATGTGCTTGCCCTTACCGCAGATTCTGCTCGTATCGCAGGCCATTTCAACGCTCAAGACATCTATGTCGATGGAAATCGTATCGGTGAAATCGGTGCTGCTGTCCTCAAAGATCGTCGTGATTTATCTGAAGACGGTGTCGTTCTAGCAGTCGCAACTGTTGACTTCAAATCGCAGATGATTCTATCTGGTCCAGACATCCTCAGCCGAGGCTTTGTCTACATGAGAGAGTCTGGCGACTTGATTCGCCAAAGCCAACGCATCCTCTTCAATGCCATTCGTATCGCACTAAAAAACAAGGACGCTAGCGTGCAATCTGTCAATGGTGCCATTGTCAACGCTATTCGCCCCTTCCTTTATGAAAATACAGAACGTGAACCGATTATCATCCCGATGATCCTCACACCAGATGAAGAATAATACTCTTCGAAAATCTCTTCAAACCACGTCAGCTTCGCCTTGCCGTATATATGTTACTGACTTCGTCAGTTCTATCTACAACCTCAAAGCAGTGCTTTGAGCAACCTACGGCTAGCTTCCTAGTTTGCTCTTTGATTTTCATTGAGTACAAGTCAACAAAACAGCCCCGTCTTCGGAGCTGTTTTTCTCTATGCTTTCTTTTCTTGATTCTTAGAAATACTACGATTTTTACCTTCCAGATACACCATCAAAATAGAAATATCTGCCGGGTTTACTCCCGAAATACGGCTGGCTTGGCCGATGGTTTCTGGATTGATGAGTTTGAACTTCTGGCGGGCTTCGGTTGCGATAGAGTCAATGTCATCCCAGTCGATATTAGCTGGAATGCGTTTTTCTTCCATGCGTTTCATCTTGGCAACCTGATCCATAGCTTTTGAGATGTAACCCTCGTATTTGATTTCTGTTTCAATCAATTCGATAATCTTGTCATCCAAGTCCTCTGCAGCTGGTCCGATGAAAGTCGCCACATCTTGATAAGAAACTTCTGGACGGCGAAGGAATTCCTTGGCTGTCACTGCATCGGTCAACGGCTTGAAGCCCATCTCCTCAACCTTGGCATTGGTTTCCTTGACTGGCTTGAGTTTGATGCTGTCTAGGCGTTTCATCTCATTTTCAAATTGATTTTTCTTGATTTCAAAGCGAGCCCAGCGTTCATCATCTACAAGGCCAATCTCACGTCCCATCTCTGTCAAACGCATATCAGCATTGTCATGACGGAGGATGAGACGGTATTCAGCACGACTGGTCAAGAGACGGTAGGGTTCAATGGTTCCCTTGGTCACCAAGTCATCAATCATGACCCCAATGTAACCGTCACTGCGCTTCAAAATCAATTCAGGCTTGCCTTGGATTTTCAGAGCCGCATTGATACCAGCGATAATCCCTTGACCTGCTGCTTCTTCGTAACCTGACGTTCCATTGGTCTGACCAGCAGTGAAAAGTCCTGAGATTTTCTTGGTTTCCAGAGTCGCACGCAACTGATGAGGCAAGACCATATCATACTCAATGGCATAACCTGTCCGCATCATCTCTGCATTTTCCAAACCTTTGATGGAATGAACCAAGTCACGCTGGACATCCTCAGGCAGACTGGTTGAAAGTCCTTGAACATAGACTTCCTCAGTATTGCGCCCTTCTGGCTCTAGGAAGAGTTGGTGGCGTTCCTTGTCCGCAAAGCGCACAATCTTGTCTTCAATCGACGGACAGTAACGAGGTCCCACTCCCTTAACCACACCTGTAAACATAGGTGCACGGTGGAGGTTGTTTTGGATAATCTCATGACTGGTACCATTGGTATAGGTCAACCAGCATGGCACCTGATCCTTGACATAATCCTCATCACGTGAAGTGTATGAGAAATGATTAGGCGCTTCGTCTCCTGGCTGAATTTCTGTCACATCGTAATTGATAGAAGAAGCCTTGACACGTGGAGGGGTTCCTGTCTTGAAACGACCGATTTCGAGGCCCAGTTCCTTGAGATTGTCAGCAAGGTTAATAGAAGCCAAACTGTGGTTAGGACCTGATGAGTACTTGAGGTCACCGATGATAATTTCCCCACGGAGGGCCGTCCCTGTCGTCACGATAACGGCCTTAGCAGCATATTCTTGATGGGTCGCTGTACGAACACCGACAACTTTGCCGTCTTCCACCAAAATCTCATCAATCATGGTTTGACGAAGGGTCAGATTCTCTTGATTTTCAACTGTCTTGCGCATTTCCTTAGAGTAAAGCTCCTTGTCAGCCTGCGCACGAAGGGCACGGACAGCTGGACCCTTCCCTGTGTTGAGCATCTTCATCTGGATGTAAGTCTTGTCAATGGTTTTGGCCATCTCGCCACCGAGGGCATCAACTTCACGCACGACAATCCCTTTGGCAGAACCACCGATAGAGGGGTTACAAGGCATGAAAGCCAGCATTTCAATGTTGATGGTCGCAAGTAAGACCTTACAACCCATACGGCTAGCGGCCAAGGAAGCCTCGACCCCAGCGTGTCCCGCACCAATTACAATAATATCGTATTCTTCAGTAAAATTATAAGTCATATTTCTCTCCTATTCCTCAAGATGAATGTGTCTTAGTTGGCCGTCCCAATCTGGTAAGGCTGTTTTTAAAAAGGCTGGGACTAGTTGGAAATCCTGAAGCTGGTCCAAGTCAATCCACTCACAAGGTTGCGTTTTCTCATCTTCCTGCATGGTCAGTGGGGCATCTTCAAGCAAGTCCACCAGATAATGAAACTCGATATTGTGATAGGAAACACCATCCTGTTCAAAACGATTTTCAACCACGAAAGCTAGTTGCCCAGCTTGAGCTTTGACACCCAGTTCTTCCCTCACTTCACGGACTACCGCGTCTTCCGTGCTTTCATTGACTTGAATCGCACCGCCAATAGTATAATACTTGCCCTTATCTTTGGTGACTAGAAGCTTGCGATTTTGGACAATCAAGGCTGTCGCCCGAACTCCAAAAACCGTATTTCCTACTTTTGTCCGAAAGTCTTGCTGAGTCATTTTTGTCCTTTCCTCTAAACGACACAAAAACAGTCAAAACTCCAAAGAAGTGCAGGACAAAAAAGCCTGCAACATCCATGAGCTTTGACCATCATTTCTATTGCTTTTATTATTGTAGCAAATTGAGAAAATTTGTCAATCTAAATGTACTGACAAACTTGTCCATCGCGGTATGCATTGTCAATCAAACCGCCACCGAGACACTCTTCGCCATCGTAAAAGACAACTGCCTGTCCTGGTGTAATCGCGCGTTGTGGTTCTGCAAAGATGACCTCTGCCTTATCTCCTTTGACATGGACTGTCACCTTAGAATCAGGCTGACGGTAGCGGAATTTAGCCGTACATTCGAACGTAAACTCCTCTGGCATGTCACGAGTAAAGTGAACTTGACTGGCCTCTAGGCTGGTTGACATGAGCGAGTCATGGTAGAAACCTTGGCCGACATAGAGGATATTCTTGCTTAGGTCTTTTCCGACAACGAACCAAGGCGCATTGTCACCACCGTGTTGCCCACCGATACCAAGCCCGCCACGCTGACCAATCGTATAGTACATCAGACCTGCATGCTCGCCCATATCGCGACCATCCACAGTCATCATGCGACCAGGTTGAGCTGGCAGGTAGTTACTGAGAAAGTTTTTAAAGTTCTTTTCTCCGATAAAGCAAATCCCTGTCGAGTCTTTCTTCTTAGCAGTCGCAAGGCCTGCTTCTTCTGCTAGTCTGCGTACTTCAGGCTTTTCCAAATGTCCCAAGGGGAACATGGTCTTTTGGAGTTGTTCTTGCGAAAGTTGGCTGAGGAAATAGGTCTGATCCTTGCCATTGTCCACGCCACGAAGCATATGAACAGTACCATCTTCATCACGCGCCACTCGGGCATAGTGCCCAGTCGCTACATAGTCTGCCCCCAAGGTCATGGCATAGTCCAAAAAGGCCTTGAACTTGATTTCCTTGTTGCACATAACATCTGGATTTGGCGTGCGCCCTGCACGGTATTCCGCTAGGAAATACTCAAAAACGCGATCCCAGTACTCTTTTTCAAAGTTGACAGAGTAGTAAGGAATGCCAATCTGGTCTGCCACCGCAGCCACATCCTTGTAATCTTCGGTCGCCGTACAGACGCCGTTTTCATCTGTGTCATCCCAGTTCTTCATGAAGATACCGATTACATCGTAGCCCTGCTCCTTGAGCAGAAGAGCCGTCACCGACGAATCGACACCACCACTCATCCCCACGACAACACGTGTTTTAGAGTTATCACTCATGGTAAGTCTCCCATCTATTCGTTTATTCACGATTGAAGGTCGTGTGTGCTTCACGATTGAAGGTCGCTTGAGCAGTATTCATTATAACATGCTTGGTTGGAGAAGACAAGAAAGAGGCTGATAATCTGCCAACCTCTTATCAATCTATCACTTTCTAGCTTCATTCGCTTTCTTAGCGACTGCAATTTGGTATTTCACTTGATCAAATCCTGTACCGCCCAAGGAATTTCTTCTTTGAACAGCAGTTTTAGGTTGCAAGTAGACATAGATATCCTCGGCAATGAGGGAATGATAGGTTTGCAATTCCTCTAGACTCCAATCTTGAATATTTTTAGCACACTTGATAGAGTCTAGCACTAATCTTCCTACAACCTCATGAGCTTCTCTAAATGGCAAGCCTTTCCCTGCCAAATAATCTGCCAACTCAGTCGCATTTGAAAAGTCCTTCTCTGTCGACTCTTGCATTTTTTCCTTGTTTACCTGCAAACTAGATAACATACCTGCCAATACATCGAGGGAATTTAAAATCGTTTCTACCGTGTCAAACATTCCTTCCTTATCCTCTTGCAAATCCTTGTTATAAGCTAAAGGCAAGGACTTCATGACTGTCAACAGTCCAAACAAATGTCCATAAACTCTGCCAGTCTTTCCTCGAATCAACTCAGCCATATCTGGATTTTTCTTTTGTGGCATAATAGAGGAACCTGTTGTAAACGTATCTGACAAGGTAATGAATTGGTACTCAAAACTACACCAATTGATCATTTCTTCACAAAAACGGCTCATATGCATCATCAGTATACTGGCATTGGATAGAAATTCTAAGATAAAATCGCGGTCACTAACAGCATCCAAAGAATTTGTATAAGGTTGCTTAAACTCCAGCAAATCGCTGGACAATTGGCGATCAATGGGGAAAGTCGTCCCTGCCAAAGCTGCCGCACCTAGAGGGCATAGGTCTGTATGCTTCTGGTTAAATTCAAAACGTTCACTGTCTCTTTTAAACATATTGTAGTAAGCCATCAGGTGGTGGGCAAAACTAATAGGCTGGGCATGTTGCAGATGGGTATAGCCCGGCATGATCGTCTCCACATGATTTTCCGCCAAGTCTAATAAAACACCCTTGAGATGAGCCAGTTTATCTAGGACATGACCAAGTTGTTCCTTGAGATACAAGTGCATATCTGTCGCAACTTGGTCATTTCGAGAACGGGCTGTATGTAACTTCCCTGCAAGAGGACCAATTTTTTCTGTCAGCAACACTTCCATATTCATATGAATATCTTCGTTTGAAATATCAAAGTCAAGTTGACCTGCCTCTAGCTCTTCTAAGAGCTCTTTCAAGCCTGCTTGGATCTTTTCTGACTCCTCCAAACTCAAAATGCCCGTCTGACCCAACATCTGAACGTGGGCTAAGGAACCAATCAAGTCAAATTTAGCTAATTTCTGGTCAAAAGATATACTCGCACCAAAGCGCTCTACCCAGTCTTCGACAGTACCTTCAAAGCGACCACCCCATAATTTTGTATTCTTAGCCATATCACATCCACCTCTCTATCCAATCGCCCTATTTGGCGCTTTTTTGAACCTCAGAATGAACCTTGGTTGGAAGTCCCCACAACTTAATAAAGCCAACAGCTGCATCTTGGTCAAAGGTATCCGCACTGGTATAAGTCGCCAAATTTTCATCGTAAAGAGAATTTGGTGATTTACGGGCTACGACCTGAGCGCTCCCCTTATAGAGTTTGACTTTTGCAGTTCCATTGACAACTTTTTGAGTCTCCTTAATATAAGCAATCAAGGCTTGCGTAGCCGGACTAAACCACAAAGCATTATAAATGAGATTTGATAATTCATTTTCTATGATTGGTTTAAAATGAGCCACTTCTCTCACAAGCGTCAAGTCCTCAATTTCCTTATGAGCTGTCAGCAGGGTCACTGCCCCTGGACACTCATAGATTTCTCTTGATTTAATCCCAACCAAACGATTTTCCACGTGGTCAATCCGTCCGACCCCATGTTTTCCAGCTATTTCATTGAGTTTTTGAATCAAATCTGCCAATTTTAACACTTCTCCATTGAGGGAAACTGGAACACCTTCACTAAACTCAATATCAATGTATTCTGGCGTATCTGGAGCTTGCTCTGGAGAAGATGTGATGCCAAAGGCTTCTTCTGGAGCCTGATTCCATGGATTTTCCAAAATACCACACTCATTGGCACGTCCCCAAAGGTTTTGGTCGACAGAGTAGGGATTGTCAAGGTCAGCAGGAACAGGCACCCCATTTTCCTTGGCATAATGAATTTCTTCCTCCCGAGACCATTTCCATTCACGAACTGGTGCAATCACTTTTAAATTGGGATCCAAGGCTGCAATCGATACTTCAAAACGTACTTGGTCATTCCCCTTACCTGTACAACCATGAGCAATTGTAGTCGCTCCTGTCTGATGCGCGATTTCAACTAATTTTTTAGAAATAAGAGGGCGACTCAAGGCAGATACCAAGGGGTACTTTTGTTCATAGTAGGCATGTGACTGGAGAGCTACTAGCACATAATCTGTAGCAAATTCATCCTTAACATCAATGACATAAGATTCGACTGCCCCAACCTTAAGAGCCTTATCATGGATGAAATCTAAGTCTTTCCCTTCACCCACATCCATACAAACTGCAACAACATCATAGTCTTTCTTCAGCCAGGTAATAGCAACTGATGTGTCTAAACCGCCAGAATAGGCCAAAATTACTTTTTCTTTACTCATGTTTTTTCCTTCTTTCTATTTTTCAATAGATGCTTTAAATGCATCCTCAATGAGTTTGTCTAATTCCCCAGACTCCTTCAACTTTTGAATGGTTTTATCGACTGCCTCTTTCAATTCCTTGCTATCTTTTTTCATGGCGACCGCATAGGAATCATCTTGCTCTTTTTCAAAATTGAGTTCTGCGATTGCTAAATCAGGATTATTTTCCACAAATCCCTTGGCAACGGGTTCTTCAAAAATAACGGCATCCACTTGTCCTGATTTTAAATCTGTGATTAAATTCCCATTTTTAGGCAGAGATACGAGGGATGAATTTTGTAGCAAATCTTTCGCCATCGTCTCTTGAATCGAACCTTTCTGTGCTCCGACCTTTTTCTGCGCTAAGTCGTTGACAGACTGATAAGTGGCAAAGTCAGATTTTTTGACAATGAGCTTATTTTTTGAAGTATAGTAGGGAATTGAAAAGTCAAACACCTTACTCCGTTCATCTGTCTTAGAAACACCAGATATGGCAAGATCGGCTTTTCCTGATTGAACACTAGCCAATACATTGTCAAAACTCATGGGAGATAGTTCCAATTCGACACCTAGTTCTGTTGCGATAGCCTTGGCTAATTCGATATCTGAACCCACAATCTGATTTTTCCCATCAACCACTTTTTGGTATTCAAATGGAGCAAAATCTGGATTGAGAGCTACAACCAATTTTCCTTTGGACTTGATGGCTTCAATTCCAGCCGATTGATTGTTACTACAAGCAAATAGTAGGGGGAGCATCACTAAACCAAACATCGTCATCAACACCTTCTTCATCTTATTCATAACAAAGCCTCCTTTATGTTTATTCTTTTTGATTGTATAAATAATACTCCTATCCTTTTCGTTTGTCAAGCCTAAATTGAAAAAATTTTCAATTTGAAACAAAAAAACCTAGAAATAATACATAAAAATGTCATTCCTAGGCGTATTTATGCTATTTATCTCTGGGAAACATGAGTATTCAGTCAGTCAAAATAAGCCGAACGAACTCATTTTCCCTCGTCCAATTTAATGATTCGATGACATTGTTGGGCTACATAAGCATCGTGGGTCACGATAATGACTGTTTTCCCCTCGCGATTCATCTCTAAGAGAAACTTCAAGACCAAATCTCTATTTTCAGGATCCAGAGAACCTGTAGGTTCATCGGCTAAAATCAGCTGGCTGGGTTTTAAGATGGCTCTAGCAACTGCAATTCGTTGTTGCTCCCCACCAGACAACTCGGAGACCTTTTGATGCAAAGTAGCTGACAAACCTACTCTCTCTAAAATCTCTTCCACCTTTTTGAGCTTGTCTTTCTTAGACAATTTCACATATTTCAGTGCCAGCATGAGATTGTACTCGACCGTTTCATCATCAATCAGGGCAAAATTTTGAAATAGATAAGAGATATGTTCACGGATTATTGTTTGCGACTTAGCAGAATTGACCGCTAGATTTGTCTGACCAAAAATCTCATACCGTCCGCTATAATCACCATCTATCAAACCTAATAAATTTAACAAGGTCGACTTACCACTACCACTCTTGCCAACAATGGCTACCAAATCCCCCTGATCAATCCTAAGAGACAAGTGATCCAAAATCACTTTTCCCCCAATGGTTTTGGTAATATTTTCCAACTCAATCATAAGATGCCCCCTTTCAATAACTCTACTAGACTTCTTTTCTCCATCCTAGAAACCAAGACTAGCACAAATAGTATATCCAAACATGTAAAGCCTGCAAACAGCAGGAGTGGCAAGAGCGCATGGGCAAAGAAAATCAAGACTAGAAGAGGGAGACTATAGCCCAGCAAGAGCAGAACTAAGAGAGCGCGGTAGCGATCGACTAGTTTCCACCCCATAAACTTCTTGGTAATGATATCCCTGCGCTTCAACAAGAAAGTAGTAACGAGTAAAAAGTAGGAGACAATCATACTGAGAAGAGCAAATAAGGCAAACAGAACGTTAAAATTACGAACAGAATCCCGATAGGTATCAACCATCCCCTCTTGAATTGCTTGAATCGATGAAAATTTTAAATAGCTACCATCAGATAAGTTATCGACTAACTCTGTAATCACTTTTTGATTTTGTTCTGTATTTTCAATTTTCATCGGGTTGTTTAAACCTGTCGTTGACAAGTGAGTCTTTTCTTCCCACATCATGTCTTGATCATTTACCAGACTAATGATTGGATTGTGGAGATTTTCCTTTCGCTCATTATTATAAGGGAAGAAGGACCAATCTCCTTCATAGTAGGCAATTTCTACATCCATATCTTCTATTGTTTGCTTTTGCTGATCTTCATACCTCAGAGAAAGATAGGCGATGGATTTTCCCAAGAACTGATTCTTGCCTTCTTGTCCTTTGTCACTGATTGGCAACAAAATCACCTTTTTAGTGCCGATAACAGGTAACTTAAAGCCCTTACTCTCTAAAAATTGACGGTTTGCATAGTAAACATCTACCTTATCAGGCAGTTGGTAATTCTGCACTTGTTCAGCTTTGATGACTGGTTTGATAGGAAGACTCGTACTTCGCACATAGTTTACTTGTGTTTTTGCTAGCAAGTCTTGATAAAATTGGTAGAAATAATCTGTAGATTTCCCTGACCCTGCTAGTTCTTCTTGCCACAGGTTATCATTGAGTTTGAAGGTTTCTAAGGTCAGGTAATTACCTTGGCTTACCCACTGTTGCTGATAAGCAAGTTCTTTGTTTTCTTGTTCTAAACTTCTGCCTACCCCAATCAGTAAGGCCGTCAGTAAAATAGTTGTCCCTATTTTCATCACATAATTGAAGATGAGACCAAGTTTGACAGATGAAAAACCTTTCAACATGGAACTAACTGTCATTTTCTGAATCATCAGGTAGGTCAGCCAACTGATGAACAAATACAACTGTAAAAGCAGAAATTGGGATAAGAGTAAACTTGGGAACAGAAGTTTTGGTCTGTAGTCCAGCACTAAAAATAGTCCCAAGTCAATGATAAGACTTCCACCCAAGAGAAGATAAAAATTAGTCTTTACAAAACCAGCTAAAATCGCCCTGCTTTGAAAACCAAGTAACTTTTGAACCCCCACTCGTTTCATCTCCATCATCGGCTGATAAACTGTCATTAAAATCACAAGCAAGATTGCCAAGATAAAGATAATGATAGATAGTAACAAAGCTTGATTTAGCACTCCAACCTGACTTCGGTAAGTGGGTTCTAATAAAATCGTCTTATCTATCTGGAAAAAATCACTCCACTTTTGTAGAATGGTATCGCGATCTATCTCTTTGCTGGAGGTAATCATGTAGCGCCCATTTACAGTATGGGATTTATCCTCAATATAAGATTGGAAGGTCTGGAGTCGAATGAGTTTCACCTTTAAAAAGGTGGGAATGGTTCCTAGATTATTGGGAAGATCCTGGTTGCTGTAGACCCCCTTCTCATTCTTTGAAAAATCAAGAGAAGTCAGACCGAACTCCTGATAGGGGAAGGTTTCCTTATCAAAAACACCAGCCTTGACCACCTCATCGCCATTATCTACTTTGATAATAGAGACCTTGTCTTGACTTGCAACCTCTTCAAAAAATTGGAGAATCGTTTCTGTCGGTTTAGTGACATCTTTCAAGTACAAGTCAAACGAATAATCTGTCTTGCCCATCTCCTGAATCCGCACTATTTCTCGTGTAACATTTACATTCAGGACAAAAAACGTAGTACACAGCAAGAGCAAGAGCATACAAAGATGACTGATTTTTTTCATAGAGATACCTCCCGTGAAGAGACGAAAGTGAGATAGGTGCAGGTAATTTTTATTTTTTACTAAATTTTAAGTAGGTGTAAATAAATCCTGCACTTATAGCCAGAGTTGTCCACCATTTAAAATCAATATGCAAAAGTGAAAAGATTATAAAACTGATGATTAGCGAGGCTAAAATATAAACAATGATTAAAATTTTATTTTTCATAGGAATTGCCTTTCTGAATGAATTCTAGTGTTTACAGCTCATTTGTAAAGTTTACAATAAGCCACTAGGGCAATTGTCAATCAGAATGTCCGTTTATCTGTCAATAATCCGAGAAAATCTTGTCGTTTCAAGTCAGAGAAATGTTTGGTAGAAAGACTTCCTTTTTGAAGTCCATCATCTCTAACCTGTAAATAATAGCTATGTTGGCTTGTTTTAATTGTTAAAAAATCGCCCAATACAAAAAATTTTTTCCAGTTACGAATCTCAAATTCTTTCATCTCTGATTTTGGAATGCGGATAAGTCCTTGCCGCAAATCACGATGATGCTCACTTGTGAAAGTCATCCCATTCCCAAGATTTCTTATCAGTAGTTCATCTGGAGTTACCATCACCAGCGCTATTTTAGTTAAGAAAATTTCAACTGTTGGTGGTAAAATCGCCAAGTTGAACCAAGGATGTAGGTAGCGATACGCTAAGAAATAATGAGGCTCCTCACCCAATCCTAGTTGTTTATATAAGGCCTTGACCTCACTATCTAACCTCGCTTCAAAAGACATATCCGAATGCTCTTCTTCCTTCCTCTGATTAAAATAACGCATCCAGACTAGAAAACCTATAAAGACTATAATAAATATTCCTGATAAGAGATATTTTACATTGTAGTTCATCACTTAACCTCCTGATTAACTTTTCCGCCTAAAACAGAGGCCTATCTATTTTGAAAATAGTTCCATAACAACTTTAAATAAAACTGGTGACATTGTATCAAGCTAGAATTCTTTCTTTTCTAGCTGCATCATAATTCTTTGCTGAATACAAAGTTAAGGGTACTGTATTTGTTAACGCTTACACAATCCCTGTTTTACCTATATTATAAATCAACATATATAACCTGTCAAATAATTAAAGAAAAATATTAAATATTTTCAAGTAGTTTCAGTCTTGAATACAATCAAGTTGAAAGGAATACCGTGTGGTTTTTGAATTTTTGAAGTTTCATAGGTCAGTTTGTTGGATAATGTTATAAGAAAATTCATGCTCATCAATAGAAGGCTTAATTCCCCTACAATTATCTGTTTACCTCTGTTATACATTCTAATTTTCTCTATCCAGCGCAACATCTTTTTATTTTTTGCTAGATTTTGAGACGGTAAATAATACTAAATGAAACTAAAATGAATACTCCTTGCTTTTCTTGAGAGTGAACAAGTACAATAAAATGATTGTAGTGATTACCACAAGATACTGACTAATAGACATCGTATTTGAAGCAACAAATACAGGTAAGGAATAAAAAGGAAGAAGTTCAATCGCTTTGATAAACAAATCATTACTAGTATTCATCATAATCGTATTTAATATATTAGGGATAAAGAGTAGTAAAGCTACTAAAATACCAAATACCAAGCCACTTTTCAATTTGTATAAATAAAAAATGTAAGATAATAGAAAATAAAATAGGACTAACAAAATTGTATTGACTACAATGGCTGCTATAAAATCTAATCCTAAATCACCTGGAACACCCAATTTACTTACGATGACTAGTAGCACAATGCCATTCAAAGCATAAATAATGGAAACTGAGATGGCATATATAAAATTAGACAAGACGTAAATCATCCGATTTTTCTGTTGATTATAAAATAAACTTATCGTATTGTGGGAAAAATCCCTGCTAATAATTCGGTTAGCATGTATAACAGCCATTAACATACCGAGCATAGCATAAAAATTTGAAATATGCTTAATACCAAGTGATGTCCCTTGAGTCTTTAGAATAAAGAATGTAACCAGTATCGGCGGTATAAACGAGATAATCAAACCAAGATATATTACGCCTGATGAATATAAATCCCTTATATTTTCCTTAAGAAAATTCAATTTATTTAATTTCATGATTATATCCTTCCTTTATTTTGAACGATTTAGATAAATATCTTTAAGCGTCTCTTTTTTAGTTTCAAAATCAACTACTTTAATAGAGTTTTCGTTAAAAAATTTAAAAAGCTCACTACTTTGAATATTCCCAGACATAGTAATTTTCAGTCCCTCTTCCTGAACAATATCCCCAAATTCTTGTTTGGTAAGGAAAATGTCTCTATCTGTAGCTGATGAGAAAGCTATCTCAAACAAGTAATTATGACTATCTTTTCCTACTTTTTGAAATGTCAAAAGCCCGTTCTCCAAGAAAAGAACTCTCTCACAAATTTCTTCAATATCTTCTAATTTATGACTCGATATTAAAATTCCCACATTTTCATGTAAAGCTAAATTTTTTAGAACCGCTAAAACTATTTGTGATGATTCAATATCTAAACCATTAGTCGGTTCATCTAAAATCAATATATCGGGTTCCGTAACAAGAGTTAGAAGCAAAGCTAATTTTTGTTTTGTACCCAAAGAATAGGTCTTTACTTTTTTATTAATAGACTGACTCAAATCTAACTCTTGAATCAAACTCCCAAATCTTTCTTGATTGTAGTCAACACCATATAAATTTGACAAATATTTTAAATTCTCTAAACCTGTTTTAGATAAAAATAATTTTGGTTCTTCGATTAAATACCCAACATTATCACTACTTATAATATTCCCTGAAGTCGGTTGATTATTCTGAACAAGAATTTTCATCAATGTACTCTTGCCAACTCCGTTTCTCCCTACTAGACCAACAATTTCACCCTTGTTAAGTGCAAAATTTATATCTTTGAGAATGATTGAATGACCATAATGCTTACTTACATTTATAACTTCCATTTTTTATTCCTCCATTAATATCTTTTAGAATTAAATAACTTGTCCTGATATGATTTAGAGCTAAGGTTTAAAGGAATATAAGATTTCTCTCCTTGGTTATACTGACTTAACAAAATAGCAGTATCAATGATACCCGACCATCCTAAGAAATATCCCAATAAGTAATCTCTAGACCGTTCTCCAGTGTAATAACCGTTATCTCTAGCAAAAGCAAAGGCTTTTCTCCAAAAACTATTTGCTAAATTTAAATATCTGGAATCTTCAGTTACAGCATATACAAATAATAGAGATTGCACCATTCCTGCTATTCCGTGACAAACAGAAAAATCAATTTCATCATTTTCTTCTATAGCAAAGCTCTTCGCAATTTCAAACAAATCAATTTTTTTATTCAATATAGTACTCATCTCAGCTAAAACCATGAGTAAACCTGCACTACCATTACACCAGCCCTTCCCATACTCAGATGAGTAATTCATCATGTCTAAAACGCTATGAAATATTGAGTTACACTGCTCTAAATTTTTCGTTTTATTATTCAATCTAAATTCCGCCCATTTAATCCCCAGTTCCCCATGCGCTATTCCAAATTTTTTGAATTGTCTATTTGTATAATCCAGAAGTTTTAATTGATTCTTTATCAAATTTAAATTAGAGTTTAAGAATGTTGATAAAACATGATATACACCAATCTGGTCAGAAAATAAATCGTTAGCATAAGATGATGATGTGTTTGTAAGTAATCTTTTTTCTATTTCTAGAATTTGTTTTTCTTTATAATTTTTTAAAAAGCTTAAAGAATTTATACCAGATATAATAGAACAGTTATTCGCCATTTTATATTGATATAGTATATCTTGAAATTCTTCAAAACCATTAATTATTTTTTCAGCATATTTTTCTCCGCTCTCTAAATGTTCAAAGACAAAAAATATTCCAGCTGAATCGAAAAATGATACCTGAACAACAGAATTATAAGATATCGGAGAGTTTCCATAAACACCAGTTATCCAACCTATTTTTTTAAAGCATTCACTTTCAATAGAATTTTCTATTAAAAATTCCACCATATAATCAATATTCAATGATTCTAAAGAATTGAGTACTTTTTCAAATAAATTAGAGTTTTTCTCCACATTTTTTAGATTATTCCTAAATTTACGTTCAACAGATCTCACATATGAATATCCTTCAGCTATAAATCTTTTATCTATAGCCAATTGTTTTTCTGATGCTTTATCTAATCTACTAAGTAAATTTTCTTTTGGAGAACACTCAAAACATTTTAATTTAAATCCCGAATTACTCTGTAAATAGTTAGAGTTATAATCTATATAAAAGTAAGGAATATCGCCAATCATTAGCATATTATTTTCTTCTGAAATTATTTTTACAGCACCCAAATCAGATGTAATCATCCTAGGAGATTTCATATAATTTAATACTTTATTTTTAAGTACTTCTAAACTAATTAAATTTTCTGGGAATAAACATGCGTCAATTAACAAATAATATTGTGTTGTTGGTCTTAGTACAACCCGCAATGTACATTTCCCATCAGATACAACTTTTCTAATTAAATTCTTAGCTTGAAGAACTTGATGGTACCCTTTTTCATATCCATCAAGAAAGTCTGCTTGACATTCTAAAGTACGAATATCGCTAGCGTTATCAAATAAAAAAGAGGTAGAATGTTTTGTTGACTTAATTTTCTCTTTTACGATGTCCACTCCATCAGATCCAAAATTCTTAATCCTAAAAGACATTTCATTCGTTTCTTGAGGATGAACTGTATTAATACCACCTATTAAAATATCGTGAGGAAATACATTTAACCTTGAAGGAACGATTGAGGTAGTTACTATGGAGTTTTGTAACATCTCATTTTCTACGTCTATTAGATTCCTGATTTCTCTTTTATTTGCAGGTTGAAAGGCAGTCTCTAAATCTATGAAATATGGACGATTATTGTTAAATATAATATTTTCATCATGCAAATCTACCGCTCCTAAACAACTAAAAATAGCAGAACAATAACCCAAGTTAAAATAACTTTTATTAAAATCAGATTCTTTGGCATGACTCTTTACAATATACTCTTGCCAACCATAACTTTTACAATCAATAATATTTGGGACAGGAATAAAATTAAATTTATTTTTAAAATCTAATGCTACTGTAAAGATAGTTCTAACAAGCTTATCAACTGAAAGAGATCTGGGTTTATATATGACTTTCTGTGATTTTTCATTGACAAAACACAAAACTATCTTTCCACCATTATGGGGATCTGAATCCATAGGATATATTTTTACTATGCTTATTTTTTCACCAAATAAAGTTGAGCATAACAACTCATAATCATCATAATAGTGCTTATTAACTGTAAGTATATAATCTGATAGATTTCTTATTGTATTATCTATCAGATTATGAAAAACAGGATAATTGTGAAACCATTCAAAAATACTCTCCTCGTTAAATTGGGAAACATAGGTATTAAAAGCAATAGATGAATTTTTATCTATTGGGTAATTATTTTTTTCCCTAAATTTATGAAATTCATATACAAAGACCTTGTAACTCAACTGCCATAAATTTTTATCAAGTAATTGATAAAAACACTCTTTTAATTGATTTTTTATTGTAGGGATATTATCATTTTTCCTAGAAATTTCTTCTAAATTAATATCAAATTGTTTCAACTCCTTTTCAAAAACTTTTTTAAAATACTTGGTCACACACACTTCCATAACAGTCCTCCTAATAAAACATATTTCAACAATCTTAAATAGCCGGAGAAATAAATACAATTGATTTACAAAAACTTCTAAAAACTCCATTTTAAAATCTAAAAATATTAATCATCATTATTTTCTGTTTTTAAATTTTAGGAAATCAATATTATACCGAAGCTCCCATGTAATGATTGAACACTTAAAAATTTATTGATAGTAAAACATGAAAATACAACAATCTTACTTATTAGCCATGTTCGATAACTATTTGAATCAAGATTAGCTGGTTAGAAATTAAATTTTTAACGTCCCAACTAGCCATTAGTTTTTAGCTTTCACGTCTTTAAATTCAATTAAAACAAGCCACAACAACATCTATACATTATAGTTAAGAGGAGTCCTAACAAGTCTATTAAATCATAAACCTATAAATTCGCCATATTTGAATTGAATAAATGACTATAAATTCCATCTTCTTTAATCATTTCATCATGTTCTCCCACTTGAACTATTCTACCCTTATCAAGAACTACAATTTTATCAGCCTTTAGCACAGTTTCTAATCTGTGAGCAATAACTATTTTAGTACATTCCAACCTTGAAAGTAAATCATAAACTTTAGCCTGAGTTATATTATCAAGCGATGAAGTGGCCTCATCCATAATTAAAATTTTAGGTCTTGAAAGCAGTGCTCTTGCAATATGTATACGTTGTCTTTGGCCACCTGACAAATTCCCTCCCATTTCAGAAACAACTGTATCATAACCTAAAGGCATCGTATCAACAAAATCTAAAAATCCTAGTTTTCGACACTTTTCTATTAAAGATACTTCATCACTTGTCAAGCCAAAGTCTATATTTTCAATAATTCTTCTATTATGTAAATGTGCTTCTTGAGGAATATAACTTATTGATTTCCTTAACTTATGTAAATTATATTTATCATATGTTATTCCACCAAACATTATTTGACCATTAGTAGGCTCGAAAAGAGTACATATTATTTTAGCTAACGTACTTTTGCCAGAACCTGATTTACCAACAAGAGCAATCGTTTCTCCATCTTTAACATCTAAATTGATATTTTCTAAGGCTAATGAACTATCTTTTGTATATCTAAAATCAACATTCTTTAATACTATTGAACCATCTTTTACTCTTACTGAACTTTCTATAGTACTTTCAACTGGATATTCAAATATATCATCTGATAATTCTATGTATTTTGAAGAAACTAGAAAACTAGAGAACGTATTAAAGAGGGAAGTGATTAAAAAAAATAAGGATGATGCAACAGCCTGTAAAGCTACTGCTTGACCCATGCTTAAATGTTCCATCGAAACTAACGATAAGCTAATAAACAATATTAATAATGGAGCTGAAGTTTGTAAACTTGAAATAACACCACCAACAATTCCTTGTTGAAAAATAGTTCTACATCTCACTAAACTAAGATATTCAGAAAATTTACTTTTCCAATCCTCAAAATAATTTTCTGCATATCCACCTAACTTAATACTGTTAATAGAAACTATTGCATCTAATTGAACTGACTGATACTTACTCCCTGAGTGAATTTCTTGATCAGATATGTTTAATATTTTAAATTGTGTCCTATATAAAAATAGCAAGACTATCAAAATTAGCACAGTTACAACTAATCCAATACTAAAAGAAGAATAATATACATATGATAACAAAACTAAACTACTTAGCAATTCAATAAAAAACTGAACAATTGAAATCCCTAATATATCCTGTATTCTTAGTAATGAATTAAATCTATAGGAAATTTCTCCTGGAGTTCGTACTGAAAAATACTTTGCTGGAATAGCAAGCATTCTTTTAAATCCCTCAATCATTAAATGTAAGCTAAACTTATACATCAACTGGGTAGCTAAATATATTTTAAAATAAGTAATAAAAAAATTCAGCAATAAGAAAAGAATGATACCATATGCTACGTATGTATATAAATATTCTACGCGGTAAAAATTATCAATCAAAGTCTGTGTTATTAATGGAATAGATAAGTTGACTAACATTACTGTTAGCATTATTAAAAAAATTTTTAGATAAATACTTATAATCCCTTTAGGCCATAAATATTTTTTTCTTAAAAGTTGAAACTTTTTTTTAGAACGCCCTTTAAACTGCTCTGTTGTTTGAGGGAACAAAATAAAATTTGAAAAATTATTTTTAAAATCTTCCAACGTAATGATTAATCTTCCTATAGACGGATCCATTATTACCACTTTGTTTGAATTTAAACTAAATGATTCTATACAGATAAAATGAGAATTTTTCCAAAACGCAATTAAAGGATAATTCAAATTATTCAATGCGTTAATATTGTGTATTTTGTATATTTTAGAATCTATTCCAAAGTTTCCTAAAATTCCACTAAGTTGCTTTAAGCTTAGACCATCTCTACCTGGTTCATTTATTTGTCTTAACTCAATCAAAGAAACACTATAGCCAAATGCTTCTAAGATTGTTCTCACGCAACACAATCCACATTCGGTATGAGATATTTGCATTGTTGGTTGTAGTTTAATAGATTTACTCTTCATAAAATCACCTCAAAACCAGCGGATTAAACTGTATTTCTTTATTCATTTGCTTACACAAGTATAGTAGTGCTCCTGAATTTCCTGTCAATAGTCCATAACCTAATGCATATCTTGAACTAGAGGTATTTAAATACTCAACAACTTTATCTGGACAAAATAATGTATTGTATAAATAATTTAATAATGGCTCTACCTCAAATGAAAATTCATCTCGAACATATTCAAGAATCTCGATAATTCCTAATCCTCCATGACATAATGTAGGAATTACAGGAATCTTGGTCTTTTTCAATTGATTAATTATCATAATAACAAAATCTTTTTCAATAATACCAGATTTATAAGCCTCGTAATAGGCCAATAAAAGACCTGATAATCCGTTACACCATGAATTACTTATATTAGATTGATTTTGAAGTTTATACACCAATATTTCTTTTTCATCATTCATGAATTTGGTTGTAATAATTTGATGAATTTTCTGAACTAGAACTCTAACTCTCTCATCATTATGTTTTCGGTTTATTATTGAGAAAAACCATATCAAATTTCCTAATCCATGAGCTACCCCTGAGGTAAGGCTATTATCAACATTTAAAATTTCTTCATAACCTTTCGTTATAATATCAGTCAATAATTCACTAGACAATTGATAGTGTGGAAGCATATTATAACGTACTATTAAACTTCCAGAACTTCCCGAAATAATATCAAAAAAGTTATCATCAAAATAATCTTTCTCCAAGATAAACTTCCATGAAGATTCTGCGACTTTCATCCAATCCTCATTCTGTTCAATTTCACCTGCTTTATATAGTGACCAAATTACTCCCGATAATCCAGCATATGCTCCATTTCCCATTTTTAAAAGATTTCTCTTATCAAAACTTTCTGTACTTAGAATATTGGAAATCTTTTCAAATATACTTTTAGATAAATTATATGATTCTTTATGTTTAAAATATTTACCATATATAAGTAATACTAACCCTATACCAATTCTCCCACTATATAAATCATACCCTAACACCCCCGGAATCCATCCACTTCCTCTACGAGATATTGGGCCTATCCAAGTTTCAGGTAAGTGAGAAAATCTATCAGATAAAGCATTATCCACTATACTTTCAATTAATTTAGAAATATCATCTACTACTACAATATCTGTTCCTGTTCTAAAGT
This sequence comes from Streptococcus sp. 20925_1_69, assembly GCF_041432365.1. Classification (GTDB taxonomy): domain Bacteria; phylum Bacillota; class Bacilli; order Lactobacillales; family Streptococcaceae; genus Streptococcus. Next base: position 32,358 of record NZ_JAPVZL010000003.1, on the reverse strand, counting down.
TTTCAATTTTTTCCCACTCAAATATCTTACCTTCATGTGAATCAGCTATCTTTGATAAAAACGATATTCTTATTAGTCTTATTTGATTATAAAGATCCTCCCTATTCAAATTTTTTATCTTATCAAGAAAGTCTTTTTTGGGGGTAGTAGATAGAGTTGCCAAACTTCCATTTATATCTTTGACTATATTACTATTAAACTTAACATACAAATATGGGATGTCCCCATTCCATATTTGTACGCTCTCTGATAGTGGTAATGATATATCACTCGTTGAACTTAGTAGAGCTAAACGACTCACTAGCATCCGAGCTAATTCAATACTCTTGGAAGGCTCTGTTGCTGTTAGTACTCTTAAAATCTGCTCATATCTGTAAGTCATATTATGTAAATATCTAATCTGCATATCTTTGAAACAATCCAGAACCATGTTTTTAAATTCTTCTAGTTGTTCGCTAATCTGAAGATATAATTCTGTAAATCCATTAATAACATCTTTGCATCTATCTATAACTAATACTTCATATTCAGGTTTGTCTACCAATGAATCGGTCTTTTCATAGCTATCATTTGAATACCAGTCAATATTAATATTTGAAGTAAATCCATTACTAACATGCATAGTTCTAACAGGACTCTTGGTATTTTCATCTCTAAATCCAGTAAATCCCACATCCGAATTTCCTTGATAATCTAATGAAAAAGGGAGTATCCCAGTTCCACAAACCGATCTAGCGAGTTTTCTATATGCACTTTTTATACTCTCAACTTTATTAATTTGCTTTTGTCTCAATGGTTGAAAAAGTGTTTCTAAATCTATTGGAATCGGTCCTAGAGTAGTCCATAAAACATTTTCAAAATGCATGTCAGATGCATTCAACATATACATAATACATAAAAGTTTACCTGCATCTGTCATATCACATTGTGTTTCATCTTCAATTTTTTCAATAAATTCAGTAAAACCAAATTTAGTATAATCTAGCGCTCTTATACTTAGTAAGTTTGTTTTAAAAAATTTATTAAATCTTATTATGAACTGATGATACCCCACTTCACCAGATACTGATCTAGGTTTATAAATAATTTTTTTACCCGAATTAAATTCAATAATATTAACGGTTTGACCGTTGTTATGAGAATCACCTCCTGATTGAATACAATAAATTTTTTCACTATTATGTAGCTCAAATTCATTATATATCTTCTCTCTATTATTTCTTAATCTGCTTAGCATAATACATAGCGATTCTATCCTGTTTATTAATATATTGTGGCATCTAGACCAAACAACGGGATATTTTTCTTCAAATATTTTTAAATTACTCTCTATCAAATTAGAATTATATAGTGTATACAGTTCCTGAGAACTCTGTTTCTTATCCTCTAATTCTTGAATTTGTTCAGCAAAACAACGGATAAAATTTGAAAAAACCACCTGTGAAAGTTGTTTACAGATGGTTTTTCTAAAAGATTTATAGTTCACAAAATCAGAATTAAATTCATTTAACCAATGTGCGTTCCAAATCCTGTCAACAACTGCATTACATATTTTTTGATAAGGATAATTCTCTGAAATATTTGAAACAAGTATCTGTTTATTTTGGAGATTAATTTTCTTAAGATTTAGATGGTTTCTATTAAATGTTAATAGAGGTTGAACCAATCTATCATAATCTAATTTATTTACTTCTGGAAACACTTGCTCTAGTGAATATTTCATATTGCTCCTTACATTACATCAACACCGACTTGTACATGAAGATGTTGGACAAATTGTTGCCGTAGCAGCAACAGTAACCTCAACGAATTGAGGAGTAAGTGGTGTTACTAATGTAATAGCACCTCCATTCACATCTTCTTCAGTAAGCTCAATCATATCTTCTTCAGTATATTTTCCTAATTGTAATGTGTTATTCATCATAATTACTATCCTCCAAATATTAATGGCACCAAGCCATACATTCCACGCTTATTGTACACCAACCACCATCATTTCCTAGAAAATCACTTAAGGTAAAAGTGTTAGTAGAGCACGCACCAAATACGTCATCGTTAAAATTTTGATCTTGAATTTCTTCAATCCAACTTACGTTTTTATAAGAATTTTCTTTTTTTACCATAAAATATACCATTCCTTTAATTATTTATAACTATGTGACATATTAGTTATCCTATGATGAATCAAAAAACATATTATCCCTCCTCGATTTAATTTTAATAATACACAAATAAATCACTAGTAAATTAGCCCAACAGCCCTACATCAAGTTTAGATGAATTACTTTGTGTTTGTAATCTCTCCTCATATATCATATGCGTAATCTGAGTCCGCTTTCTGAATAGACTGTTCGTAAAAGCATAATATATATCCCTCTCTCTGACAATTTTTATTTCTTGCATCAGATTTAAAACGTTCTATCCTCAGACTATTTTAATCCGACACCTCTCGAATAAATCATTCTTAAACTATTGGGAGAAATTTGCACAATAACCAAATATTGATTTATAGCATATTCGTTAGCCAAATCTGTAACGTCAGGTAAATTATTAGAGACTAAGATTAATAATATAGTAAAAAGAATTACGTATTTAAACACTTCTTCTCACTTTTTATTTTCAACTATTTTATTTTATAGAAATAAATAATCTCATTTATTTCCAAGTGTCATAGTGCATTGGACTCACCTTCCTTCTTTATTAAAAACGAACTCATCACATCGGCCATCTCCATGGGAAAACCGTAGCAATGCTAAATAAGAAAGCAAGAACAACTAAAAAGCGAAAAACTTTTTTATTCATACTTTTTCCCTCCTATCTATATTTTGTATCTATAGTATACCTCTTCTTTATTCTATTTTAAAATTAGTTAACTTTTTTCACACATTATTTTAGTTTTCTTTTTTACTATTCCTGTTATTATGATACAATATTTTTAATAGGATTTTATTCTTTGTTAACTTTTTTCACGAAAAGGAGAAAATTATGCGTTATGATTTCGGGAAAGTATATAAAGAAATACGTGAGTCAAAAGGATTGACCCAAGAAGAGGTCTGTGGGGAGGTTCTCTCAAGAACCAGCCTATCAAAGATTGAAAGCGGCAAGGTAACTCCCAAATATGAAAATATGGAGTTTCTTCTCCGGCAAATCAATATGAGTTTTGAAGAGTTTGACTATATCTGCCACCTCTATCAACCGAGCCAACGAACAGAAATCATGCAAACCTATCTCAATATGAGCTCAACCCTAGGGACTAGTGAACTCGAAAAACTATTTCAAAAATGCCAAGACTATCTCAAAACCCACCACGACCTGCCCATAGAAGAAATCAGAGATATGTTGGAAATTGTCATTCATATCCGTCAACATGGTACAGAGCAACTGTCAAACCAAGTGAAACAGACTGTCACAAAACTTTGGGAGAAAATTGAAAAACAAGATATATGGTATGAAAATGACCTAAAAATCCTCAATACCATCCTTTTCAGCTTTCCCATTGAACACCTCCATCTCATCACTGAAAAAATCTTGCAACGCTTGGAAGTCTATAAAAACTATCAACATCTATATGAACTGCGAGTAGCAATCCTACTCAACCTTTCCACCATTTACTTATACAATCAAGACAAAAACATGTGTCAACAAATCTGCTATACTTTACTAGAGGATGCCAAGAACAAGAAAAGCTACGATAGGCTTGCTATCTGCTATGTCCGTATCGGGATTTGTAGGGATGATGCTAGACTTATCCAAAAAGGTTTCTCACTTCTGAAGCTGACCGAGGAAACTTCTATGCTGTCTCATCTCAAAAAAGAAGTAGAGACCTATTATCAACCGAAGGAAAGATAAAAAAGTCGAGGGATTTCCTCGACCTTTTCATATTATTCTGTTCGTTAGTTCTTAATACCAGCCGTTATTAAGCCAGAAGTTTTTAGCAGCAGTCCATGAACCGTAACGTCCTGCAACGTAGGCATCTGCTACACGTTCTTGGTTTTCAGCTGAGTAGTCACCGTTCAAGTATGAATCTGTCAATTGGTAACGTCCGATATAACGTCCATTTGTAGCTGTATAGCTACCGCCTGATTCTTTTTGAGCGATCCATTCTTTAGCTTCTGCTTCAGATCCACTTACAGTTGAAGCAACTGTTTCTTCTGCTACTGGCGCGCTTGCTGCTGGAGTTTCTTCCTCTACCTCTGTAGTTTCTGACACTGTGGCTGAAACAGCTTCGTCTTGGGCAGCTGGAGCTTCATAAGTCGTTGAAGCTGATGCTACTGGCGCTGCTGGACCGTCGATAACCAACTCTTGACCAACATAAATCATATGGATATTGTCGATGTGGTTGTTTTCTGCCAATTTCTCAACAGTTGTGTTGTGAGTTTCAGCGATTTCTGAAAGTGTATCACCTTCTTTAACAGTGTAAGTTGATGATTCTTGAGCAGATACAAATGATGGAGCAAATACTGCAAACAAGGCAGCTACTCCTGCAAGAGTTGTTTTAATCTTTTTAGTTGTTGATTTCATATTTGAAAATTCTCCTTCTTTCTATAGTTCTATCATACCCTTTAAATATTACCGTTTCTTGACACTTTTATGTAGAAATATTACAAAATTATTTTTTATTTCCCTAAATAATGTGTTTTTTGTCATAAAAGATACTATTTTTATGCTATTTGAGGTATTAGAAAGGTTTTCATCCACAATTAAAGTCAAGACCTTTATTCTTTGATATAATAGAGATAAGAATTTTTATAAGGGGAAACTGATGAAATCACTTCGTTTTCAATCTGTCTTTGATATCATCGGACCAGTTATGATTGGCCCATCTAGTAGCCATACAGCTGGTGCTGTTCGTATTGGGAAGATTGTCTCTTCCATTTTTGATGATACTCCGACAGAAGTCGAATTCCAACTATTTAACTCATTTGCCAAAACCTATCGTGGTCACGGAACAGACCTAGCCCTTGTTGCAGGTATTTTGGGCATGGATACAGATGATCCTGAAATCCCAAACAGCCTGGAAATTGCCCACAAGCGTGGCATCAAGATTGTCTGGACCATTCAGAAAGACAGCAATGCTCCTCACCCAAACACCACTAAAATTACCGTCAAAAATGCTCACAAGACCATCAGCGTAACTGGTATTTCTATCGGTGGAGGGAATATTCAGGTCACCGAACTCAATGGCTTTGCCGTCTCTCTCAATATGAATACACCGACTATCATTATCGTTCATCAAGATATTCCAGGTATGATTGCCCTCGTAACAGAGGCTCTTTCACGCTATGGTATCAATATCGCCCAGATGAATGTTACTCGTGAAAAAGCTGGTGAAAAAGCCATTATGATTATCGAAGTTGACAGTCGCAACTGTGATGAGGCTATCGAAGAAATTCGAAAAATCCCTCATCTCCACAATGTCAATTTCTTTAAATAGGAGGAAGCATGTTTTATTTTATCAAAGAATTGGTCGAGCAAGCAGATCTGGACTTTCAAGGAAATGTCGCAGAACTTATGATTACAACTGAGTTTGAATTGACCGGTCGCGAACGTGAAGAAGTCCTCCTTCTCATGGAACGCAATCTGGAAGTCATGAAAGCCTCTGTCCAACTTGGCCTCAATGAAAATAAATCTCGTAGTGGCCTGACAGGTGGAGATGCTGCCAAGCTGGATCACTACATCAAAAACGGAAAAACTTTATCAGATTATACAATTCTCTCTGCTGCCCGCAATGCTATCGCTGTCAATGAACACAATGCCAAAATGGGCTTGGTCTGCGCTACTCCGACCGCAGGAAGTGCTGGCTGTCTCCCTTCCGTTCTCACTGCTGCTATTGAAAAATTAGACCTCAGCCACGAGCAACAGCTGGATTTCCTCTTTGCTGCCGGTGCCTTTGGACTAGTCATCGCAAACAATGCCTCTATCTCAGGTGCTGAGGGCGGTTGCCAGGCCGAAGTCGGCTCTGCCTCTGCTATGAGTGCTGCAGCTTTGACTCTGGCTGCCGGTGGAACACCTTATCAGGCCAGTCAGGCCATTGCCTTTGTCATTAAAAATATGCTGGGCCTCATCTGTGACCCTGTTGCAGGTTTGGTCGAAGTTCCCTGTGTCAAACGCAATGCCATGGGAGCTAGCTTTGCATTTATCGCAGCAGACATGGCCTTGGCAGGTATCGAATCTAAAATCCCTGTGGATGAAGTTATCGATGCCATGTACCAAGTGGGTTCAAGCATGCCAACTGCCTTTCGTGAAACAGCTGAAGGTGGACTCGCTACCACCCCTACTGGTCGTCGCCTCCAAAAAGAAATTTTCGGAGAATAAGCTTATCAAATAGGAGAAACCATGACCTCTATCACAGCGATTTTTTTCGATCTGGATGGAACCCTCGTTGACAGTTCTATCGGGATTCACAATGCCTTTACCCATACCTTTAAGGAACTGGGGGTGCCTAGTCCTGATGCCAGAACTATTCGTGGTTTTATGGGACCGCCCCTCGAAAGTAGTTTTGCGACCTGCCTGCCTAAAGAACAAATTTCTGAAGCCGTGCAGATATACCGTTCTTACTACAAGTCAAAAGGCATCCATGAAGCTCAACTTTTCCCTCAAATTGTAGAATTGCTTCAAGAACTATCTAAGAATTACCCTCTCTACATCACCACTACAAAAAACACCCCAACCGCTCAAGACATGACTAAGAACTTGGGAATCTATCATTTCTTTGATGGCATTTATGGTTCCAGCCCTGAAGCACCCCATAAGGCAGATGTCATTCGCCAAGCCTTGCAGACACATCAACTAGCACCAGAACAAGCCATCATCATCGGAGATACCAAGTTTGATATGCTTGGAGCTCAAGAAACAGGCATTCAGAAGTTGGCCGTCACTTGGGGATTTGGAGAACAAGCAGATCTACTAAACTATCAGCCTGATTATATCGCCCATACCCCCTTAGAGGTTTTAGAGTATTTTCAATAACATAGACTGGGTAACGACTCTATTTCAGAAGAAAATGGAGCAAGTCTCTACATAACAAAACGCATATTACCAAGGTTCTTATGAACAACTTGATAATATGCGCTTTTCTTTTTTATTCAACGTGGGTGGTTTGATTGGCAAAGGCGATAATGGCTTGCTTCAACTCATCTCCACTGAGAGTGCGGAACTCTTCAATCTTTTGATCGATGGCTTCTAGAGGCATGACATTAACCTTACCAACGAAAATCTTATCCATAACCTGATTATCAACCAGTTCTGTTGACACCAAGAGTTCTTCGTAGAGTTTTTCACCTGGGCGGATTCCAACTTCAACGATTGGAATTTCGCTTTCGGTATGTCCACTTAGAAGGACCATTTTCTTGGCCAAGTCATAAATCTTGACTGGTTTGCCCATATCAAGGATAAAGACTTCCCCATCCTTGGCATAAGCACCAGCGTGAATAACCAAACGGCTAGCTTCTGGAATGGTCATAAAGTAACGAGTCATGCGGAAGTCTGTGACCGTTACAGGCCCGCCTTCAGCAATCTGGCGTTCAAAGACTGGAATGACACTACCACGGCTACCAAGAACATTCCCAAAACGAACTGCACAGTAGGTTGATTGGCTACGTTGGTTAAAGCCAGTGACAATCAACTCAGCCACGCGCTTGGTTGCTCCCATAACATTTGGTGGATTAACCGCCTTATCTGTCGAAATCATAACCATCTTAGGTACTTTGGCTTCATCAACAGCCTTAGCAACATTGTAAGTTCCACGGATATTGTTTTTGAAGGCTTCTTTTGGATTGCGCTCCATCATCGGAACGTGCTTGTGGGCAGCCGCATGATAAACAATAGCAGGCTTGTACTGCTCAAAGACTTGCAATAGACGATCATAGTCTTGAATATCTGCAATCACTGGCACATAATCAATCCCTTGGAACTTACGAATCAATTCATGATACACAAGGTAGATTGAATTTTCCCCGTGACCGAGCAAGACGATGCGTTCAGGATTGAAACGGCTAACTTGGCGACAGATTTCAGAACCAATTGAACCACCAGCCCCTGTGACTAAGATGGTCTTATCTGTCAGTTCTGTACCCAAACGCGATTCGTCAAGACGAATTTCCTGACGGCCCAAAAGGTCCGTAATATCAATTTTTTGGAAGCCAGTACCTGCTTGGTGAAGTCCCTGAACAACGGTTTCAACCTTAGGCATCTTGTAACATTTGACACCCAGCTTATTACACATCTGCAAGATACGCTCATATTCTGACGGGTCAAGCGACGGAATCGCAACGATAACACGCTCGATTTGATGGCGTTTGGCTAATTCAGGCAATTCATCATATGAACCCAAAACAGGAATCCCACCAAGTTTTTGTCCCTTTTTCTTCGCATCCTTATCCAAAATACCAACAAGTTCCAAATCACTGGTTGGATGTTGGTAACTATCCATAAAGAGGGCTCCGCCATCACCAGCACCAATCAAGAAGGTTCGACGGTGTTCCCCATCACCACTTCCTTTTTTGCGTCTAGAGTAGATTAACTGCCAAGTAATCCGTGGCAACAAAATCAAGAAGGTACTCAACAAGATAAAGAGAATGATGAAACGGATTGAAAAGAGGGGCAAGAAGGCATAGCAGATTCCATAAGACAAAACACTGCTCGCAGTCACACCAAAAAAGATTTTCATAAAGTCCGTAATCTTGCTGTAACGGCTGATACTAGCGTTCAACCCCCAAAATCCAGTCATCAATTGATAGAACAGGAAGGCTAAACTCGTATAGATAATGTAGTCAACAGGTGCTGGGTTAATTAGTCCGTAAAATAAGATATAAGATACAATGATGGAAACCACCATACTGAAAATATCAAATATGCCCCAGAAGACTTGTTTTTGTTGTTTATTTAAAATTTCCACCAGATCAATGACATAATCTGTGAGTTTTTTATTCATAAGAATTTATTCCTCCTTAAAAGAGTCGATGATTATACTCAATGAAAATCAAAGAGCAAACTAGGAAACTAGCCGCAAGCTGCTCAAAACACTGTTTTGAGGTTGTAGATGAAACTGACGAAGTCAGTCACATATATACGGCAAGGCGACGTTGACGCGGTTTGAAGAGATTTTCGAAGAGCATTATATTGTTATTATAACACTTTTTATCCAGTTTACGATTTGCTACAATCTTTTACTTGCTTTTTCGTAACAGTTTCATAAAAATAAACTGTCGGACAAATCCTGGACAAAGGGCAACAACCATCTGAATCGCAACACTCTTGGCATATTCCAGATAAGAAATTTGCCCTCTCTTCAGCATGCGCTGACGAGCTTGACGATAAAGTTTGAGATAACGCAGTCCCCCACGACGCTCAAACATCCCTGCTCCGACACGAACCTGACACAAGATTTGATCCAGATTTCCAGTCTTGGCTCCTGCAGCAATCATATTGAGCCAGAGGAGGTCATCCTCCATATAAAGGCCATCCTCATAGTTGCCTGCCTTGAGAACCATGTCCTTCTTGAACATGACAGTCATGTGGTTAAAGGCACTTCTCATCCTTTGATAAGCTACAATATCTGCATGTTGGGTTGGAACATGACGGTAAGAAACAATCTCATCAGGATTGTCAATAAACTCTGCAATATGTCCACCTAATAGGTCGAGCTTGTTCTTCTCCATTAGCTGAACCTGTTTCTCAAAACGGTCTGGAACAGCTATATCATCCGTATCCATACGGGCAATAATATCATACTGACACTGCAAAACACCCTGTCGAAGAGCCAGACCCAAACCTTGATTTTCTTCTAAGGGGCAACGTTTCACTGGAATATCAGACTCAGCTTCAAGCTGGTCTAATACCTGATAGAGCTCAGGTGTCAAAGGCCCATCCTCAACCAGAACCAATTCGCTCGGTTTCAGAGTCTGATTTTGAACACTCTCAATAGCATCCTTTAAAAATGTCGGATTTTCCTTGATATAGACCGACATCAATACGCTGATTTTTTGCTTTTCAGACACAGTTTTTCTCCAATGTATAGATTTCCTTCCACTATTTTATCATAATTTTCAAGACTTTCCCATTTTTATCTTGAAAGCCAGAAACCTTACTTGACATTATAAGGAAAAAACCTTAAAATAAGCTGTTATTAAAATCAGCTAGAAGAGGTATTTTATGAAAAAGCAATCGCTCTTTTTTGTTCCAGGTATTATCCTGATTGGTGTTTCCTTGCGGACTCCTTTTACTGTTTTACCCATTATTTTGGGAGATATTTCGCAAGGTCTGGGGGTAGAAGTTAGTTCACTGGGTGTCTTGACCAGCCTTCCCCTCCTCATGTTTACCCTCTTCTCGCTATTTTCTACCCGACTGGCTCAGAAAATCGGCTTGGAGCATCTCTTCACCTATAGTCTCTTCTTCTTGACTATCGGTTCTCTCATTCGACTAATCAATCTGCCCCTGCTCTATCTAGGAACCTTGATGGTTGGGGCAAGTATCGCAGTCATCAACGTTCTGCTTCCTAGTCTTATCCAAGCCAATCAGCCAAAGAAAATTGGTTTTCTGACCACCTTATATGTAACATCTATGGGGATTGCAACAGCTCTGGCTTCCTATCTAGCTGTGCCCATTACACAAGCCAGTTCTTGGAAAGGACTTATCATCCTCCTCACTTTGCTCTGTCTAGCAACTTTTTGGGTCTGGCTCCCAAATCACCGCTATAATCACAGACTGGCTCCACAAACCAAACAAAAAAGCCAAACAAAGGTCATGCGTAATAAACAGGTCTGGGCAGTTATTGTCTTTGCAGGTTTTCAATCCTTGCTCTTTTACACTGCTATGACTTGGTTACCTACCATGGCCATCCATGCAGGCCTATCCAGTCACGAAGCAGGCTTACTGACTTCTATCTTCTCTCTGATTAGCATTCCTTTTTCAATGACCATCCCAAGCTTGACAACTAGTTTATCTACTCGCAACCGTCAGCTCATGCTCACTCTGGTTTCACTAGCTGGTGTGGTCGGCATTTCCATGCTCTTCTTCCCAATCAATAATTTCATTTACTGGCTTGCTATCCATCTCCTCATCGGAACCGCAACCAGTGCCCTCTTCCCTTATCTCATGGTCAACTTTTCACTCAAGACAAGCGCCCCTGAAAAGACAGCCCAATTATCTGGTCTATCTCAAACAGGAGGCTATATCCTAGCAGCCTTTGGACCGACTCTCTTTGGTTACAGTTTTGACCTGTTCCATTCTTGGGTGCCAGCTGTAGCTGCCCTCTTGCTCGTCGATATCCTGATGACTGTAGCCCTCTTTACAGTGGACAGAGCTGATAAAATCCTTTAAACTTCTAGTTTTTCCTAGAAGTTTTTTATATATAAAAATTTTACACATTTCTCTTGACAGGGCTTTCTTTTAGATGTACAATGTATGTGTAGAAAAATTATATATAAAAATCTTACACATTAGAAAAGGAGGTTCCCCATGTACTTTCCAACATCTTCTGCCTTGATTGAATTTCTCATCTTGGCCGTACTGGAGCAGGATGATTCTTATGGTTATGAGATTAGCCAAACCATTAAGCTGATCGCTAATATCAAAGAATCTACACTCTATCCTATCCTAAAAAAATTGGAAGGCAATAGCTTTCTGACAACCTATTCTAGAGAGTTCCAAGGTCGCATGCGCAAATACTACTCCTTGACAAATGGTGGTATAGAACAGCTCGTGACCCTAAAAGATGAATGGGCACTCTATACAGACACCATCAATGGCATCATAGAAGGGAGTATCCGCCATGACAAGAACTGAATACCTGACTCAGCTAGAACTTTATCTCAAAAAACTGCCTCAGGCTGACCAAATTGAAGCCATGGACTATTTCAGGGAACTCTTTGACGATGCTGGAGTCGAAGGAGAAGAAGAACTCATCGCTAGCTTGGGAACTCCTAAGGAAGCAGCTCACGAAGTCCTATCTAATCTTCTCGATAAAAAAATCAATGAGGCACCCGCTCAAAAAAATAACCGACAAATTTTGCATATCGCCTTGTTAGCTCTCCTTGCAGCACCCATCGGTATTCCTCTGGGAATCGCCATCCTCGTGGCCCTGTTCGGAATCCTTGTGGCAGCTTTGACTGTCATTCTGGCTTTCTTTGCGATTTCCATACTTGGTATCATTGGCGGATTCCTATTTTTAGTTGAAAGTTTTACTATCTTAGCCCAAGCCAAATCAGCCTTTATCTTGATTTTTGGTTCTGGTTTACTAGCTATCGGTGCTTCTTCGCTGGTTTTATTAGGTATTTCCTATGTAGCTCGCTTCTTCGGCCTACTCATTGTTCGCCTGGTGCAATTTGTTCTTAAAAAAGGAAAGAGAGGTGACCAGCATGCGTAAATTGACAAGAGGATTTCTCATTTTTGGTGTGGTGACTACCGTTGTCGGATTTATCCTGCTCTTTGTAGGTATCCAATCTGACGGGATCAAGAGCCTACTTGCTATGTCCAAGGAGCCTGTCTATGATAGTCGGATGGAAGAGTTGACCTTTGGCAAGGAAGTCGAAAATTTAGAGATCACTCTCCACCAGCACGCTCTGACCATCACAGACTCTTTCGATGATCAAATCCACATTTCTTACCATCCATCTCTTTCTGCTCACCATGATCTTATCACAAATCAAAACGACAAAACTCTGAGCCTCACTGATAAGAAACTTTCTGAAACTCCATTTCTCTCTTCTGGAATTGGCGGTATTCTCCATATCGCAAGTAGCTACTCTCGTCGTTTTGAAGAAGTTATTCTACAAGTTCCAAAAGGAAGAAGTCTAAAAGGAATCAACGTCTCAACCAATCGCGGTCAAACCAGTATCACTAATGCCACTCTTGAAAATGCGACCCTCAATACAAACAGCTATATCCTCCGAATTGAAGGAAGTCGTATCAAAAACAGCAAATTCACGACACCCAATATCATTAATATCTTTGATACAGACCTTACAGATAGTCAGCTAGAGTCAACAGAGAATCACTTCCACGCTGAAAATATTAAAGTATATGGTAAAGTAGAACTATCTTCTAAAAATGCGCTGAGTATCATGCTAACTCAAAAAGAAAGCCAAGAAATTAACTTAGACCTCTCGAGTCACCATGGTCCTATTTATCAGTTATCGAGAGATGAGAGTCAACGCCACCCCAACGAATTAAGCAACCCTTACAAAACTGAAAAAACTGATGCAAAAGGTCAACTCATCGCTAAGGCTGATGATTATATTAGTCTTGAAACTACAGCTAACAGACCTTAATAAACCTATTTATATCGACCACTATGACACATAACCCACTAAAAAGGAGGTTCTACCATGAAACAAGAATGGTTTGAAAGTAATGATTTTGTAAAAACAACAAGCAAGAACAAGCCTGAAGAACAACCCCAAGATCTTGCAGACAAGGCTGACGAAACGATAGCCGATCCCGATACACCAATTGAAAAAAATACTCAAGTAGAGGAGGAAGTCTCTCAAGCTGAAGTCAAACTTGAAAACCAGCAAGAAGAGAAAGTTGAAACACCTGAAGACAGTGAAGCGAAAACAGAAATAGAAGAAAAGCAAGACCTTTCTAAAGAAACAGAAAAAGTCACTATAGCTGAAGAGAACCAAGAAGCACTTCCTCAGAAAAAAACAACCACGAAAGAGCCACTTCTTATCAGTCAATCCTTAGAAAGTCCTTATATCCCCGACCAAGCTCCAAAATCTACGGATAGATGGAAAGAGCAAGCGCTTGATTTTTGGTCTTGGCTAGCGGAAGCAATCAAATCTCCTACAAGCAAGCTTGAAACAAGTAGTACACACAGTTATACAGCCATTCTCTTGCTCATTCTGTTTTCTGCGTCTTCCTTTTTCTTTAGTATCTACCACATCAAACATGCTTACTATGGACATATAGCAACTATGCATAATCACTTCCCTGAACAATTTGCTTCATTAAATCTCTTTTCGATTATCTCTATCCTAGTAGCAACAACACTCTTCTTCTTTTCATTCCTCTTGGGTAGTTTCGTTGTGAGACGATTTATCCACCAAGAAAAAGACTGGACGCTAGAAAAGGTTCTCCAACAATATAGTCAACTCTTGGCAATTCCAATCTTCCTCACTGCTATTGCTAGTTTCTTTGCCTTCTTTGACAGCCTACGATTTACAGCCCTCTTGTGTGTGATTAGCATTGGAATCATTCTACTTGCTAGCCTCCATATCATTACAAGACCTAGTCAAGCAAGTGAAACCGACTCCTTCTATCAGTTATTCTTGTCTGTCCTTGTGAACGGAGTTATCATCCTCCTCTTCTTTGTAGCTGAAGTGGCGCTGATTGGGGATTATCTCCGTATCTTGGCCTTTCTTTAAACTTCAATCCTGTCTTTCATGGCAGGATTTTTTATATATCAAAAAGCAAGTCGATTGACCTGCTTCTGCTTTACTTTTCTTGTGCTAATGTTTTAAAATCTTTGTCTAAGATGGGTTGCACTTCTAATTGATTGGCATCTAGTTGGTGGTAAGATGCTGATGGTAGTGACTCTAGGAATTTTGCATAGTTCAAGCGGGCAATGGCTTCATAGTCTTCTGGTTTAGAGCCGTCTCCTGTGATTTGAACCAAGTCAATCTCCCACTGCACTTCCTTATCCACCAATTGCTCAATATAGGCTGCAGGAACAAATGGTTCTCTCGGTAAAACAGTCTTGACGCCTTGAGCTAGATGATAAACACCGTGCACTTGGCCTTCTCCATCCTGATAGAAGGAAACTCTTGCAAAGTAGGCATCTGTCTCTTGAACCGCACGCACACGCGCTTCAAACTGAGCCAAGCCATCTTCCTCTAAAAAGCTTTTCAAATCCTCATGACTAAAGAAAACAGGATTAAAAATTCCTTGGCAAATCGTAAAACGGGCTGCAGTGTCTGTCAGATGGGCTTGAATACTTGCTTGGAAATAAGCTTCAAAGTCAAAACCATCTAGTCCTTCAATCTCAGTTCCTGTATAAGCAAGCAGAGCATCTAAAAATGATTTGATAATCTGCCAGTCTGTCTTCGTTAGTAGGTCAGGAAGATCAATACGGTAAGCTTTTTGACCATCAGCATAACTGACCTTAAAAAGAAATTGTGATTGTCCCACTATCGCACACTCGACATACTCGAGACGATTAAGAGGCTGACGGAGATAGACGGCATCATAGCTATGTGACTCCAAACCGTCTAGCAAGGCCAAGGTAGACTTGGCAGTCAAAATTTCCTGTTCTCCTAAAATGCTCTGTTTATTTGGAATAAAAAATGTTTTCGTCATAACTGGGCTCCTTTGAAATCGTTTACATATAGTATACCCTATTTTTCTGAAAGATACAGAAACAAACTTTAGATTTTTGAGTAAAAAGCATAGAAAAACAGCCCCTGAGGACTGTTTGATATTATACAGTAACTGCTTGATCCAAGATTTCACCAATAGCGGCTAGGCGCTCGACAACTTCTGCTTGTGTCAATTCATTTTCTAAAACATAGCGGTTACGCGGGTGAACACGGCACTCGTGTGAGCATCCACGAAGGTACTTGTCTTCATTTTCTTCTGATGTCAAGATACGACGGTTACAGAATGGATTTCCACAGTTGACATAACGTTCACATGGTGTTCCATCAAACCAGTCTTTCCCTACGATAGTTGGGTTGACATGGTTAACATCTACGGCAATACGCTCGTCAAAGACGTACATTTTCCCATCCCAAAGTTCACCTTGGACTTCTGGGTCTTTACCGTAAGTTGCAATTCCTCCGTGCAATTGGCCGACATCTTTGTAGCCTTCACGGACCATCCAACCTGAGAATTTCTCACAGCGAACCCCACCTGTACAGTAAACCACGACACGCTTGTCCATGAATTTTTCTTTGTTATCACGAACCCATTGTGGCAACTCACGGAAGTTGCGGATATCTGGGCGGATAGCCCCACGGAAGTGTCCTAGGTCGTACTCATAATCGTTACGTGTGTCAAGGACAACGGTATCTTCGTCAAGAAGGGCTTCTTTGAACTCTTTTGGAGACAAGTAGGCACCTGTTGTTTCAAGTGGGTTGATGTCGTTGTCAAAGTCGTTGTCTTCCAAACCAAGGTGAACAATTTCTTTCTTGTAGCGAACGAACATCTTCTTGAAGGCTTGTTCACTTTCTTCGTCAATCTTGAACCAGAGGTCTTCCATGCCTGGGAGGCTGTGAACGTAGTCCATGTATTTTTGAGTTGTTTCGTAGTCACCTGAAACTGTTCCGTTAATTCCCTCGTCAGCGACTAGGATACGCCCCTTAAGGCCGATTGATTTACAGAAAGCCAAGTGATCTGCAGCAAATTGCTCTGCATTTTCAATTGGAGTATAAAGGTAGTAAAGTAAGACACGAATATCTTTTGCCATAAGATTTGTTCTCTTTTCTATTCTTAAATTTTCAGAATTTTTCATCTAACTATACTAGTATACCTGCTTGAGAAAACGAATGCAATTTATTTGACTGGAAATTGTAGAAAGGAATTTATCCCTGCATTTCGTCAGTAGCCATAGCGAATAGCAGATAATTCTCTCAATTTTTTGATTTGCTCAGCTTGACTTTCTGACAGAATCAGCTTATTGTCAATTAACATACGTGAGATGTCAACATTCATTTGACTCAATATAAACGGAATAGAGGTCCCATCGTCCTCTAATCGTCTTTTATAACTCACTAACTGATTTTTCAAGGGAGTCAGCTGAGGCGTATCCTTTATGTCTTCTAGTAGGTGATCTATGATAGTCATGGCTTCACAACGCCTTTCACTGCCTCCGGCAAACCATTTTAATGGTGTCATTCTTATTTTCCTCCTTAAATTGAAAAGCTATCATTCCTAACTCTCGTACCAATATTTCACCCAAATACCCTGTGTAAAAAAGTCAGCAAAAATGGTAATGTAGCGAAAATATTATTAATCACATGCACCGCATAGGAAGGATAAATGCTCTTGGTATAGCGGGTCAAACTAGCAAAGATGACGCCAGATGTTGCAAAGATGAAGATATCTAACAAACTAGGCAGGCTTGAAAAATGAGGAAGAGCAAATAAAATTGACGGAAGAAGCAAATCAAGGCCAAATCGCGAATGCTTAAAAAAGGCGTGTTGCAGTAATCCTCTATAGATTAGCTCTTCTATAAGTGGAGTCAGAAAGAACAAAGTTATATAGATACCTAGCTCAGCAAAGTTGGTCCCACTATAACCGATCAATACAGCCCAACCTTCAGCAGTTGACTGAACATGTTTAGCTGTCTGAACGTTAAAAGAGATCTGGAGCACTACCACTAGTATTGTCAAAATCGAATACCAAAGCCATTTTTTTCTTGGAATGTGAAAGAGATAACCATGACCTGTCTTAACCAGAATCCAAATCATGACTCCGCTAAATAGCACACTCAAGATATTTCGAATCCAGAAAAAATTTCCTATCTGAGAAGAAAATTGCCAATAATTTTGGACGATAAGCGTCAACTGAGAAAGACCAAATACGAAAAATAAATAAGAGAAAACTGCACTTGTTTTGAAGAGAAGTTGATACTTTTTCATGTGATCCCTCCTTTGTAAACTCGGAACGTCTCTAATATAAGCTATATTTTCCTAAATCCTTACTCCAAATCCTAAATGGTACTTGAGATTTCCTGAATGGTTAAATAGTGATAAGAAAACACGGATATCTATGCTTTCGTTTCAAAAAATCACTGCCTCCCCCAGATAAGCCTGAGGAAAACAGTGATTTAATTTTTAGGAATTAGGAATGAATACACGAAATCAATTGATCTTATGATTTTTTGTTTTTCAAGAATTCATCGTATTGTTTTTGCATTTCGTTCAATACTTTATCGTAGGCACCTTCAGATTTCAATTTTTCCATCAATTCTGGAATAGCTTTATCTGGGTCTACAGTACCAGTGTTGATAGCTGTATAGAATTGTTGCATTGTGTTAGAGATAGCTGAGATTTCAGATTTCACATTGTCAGTGTTAAAGATGAATCCAAGCGCTGGAGATTCTTTAGCTTCAGCCAATTGTTTCTTAGAATCTTCAATTTGTTGATCTGTAACGTTTTCATTGATGTAAAGAATCCAGTTGTTACCAGTGTTCCATCCACCCATGTGAGTGTTTCCTTTGTAGCCATCAAGGACTTTAACACGGGTTTCTTTACCTGCAAGTTTTTCCCAGTTCTTGCCTTCTGGACCGTAAACAAGACCGTTCAAAAGTTCTGGGTTAGTGTTCAAGAGGTTCAACACTTCCATTGATTTTTCTTTGTTCTTAGAGTTGTTTGAGATGACAAAGTTAGCAACTTGTGTTGTTTGGTTTTTCTTGATGAAGTTAGTGATTGGTTTGATTTGGATATCTTTGTTCGCAACACGTGAAAGCAAGCTGTTACCGTAGTCAGCTGGTCCTACTGTTTCTTCACGAACGAACCAAGTATCTTGTTGAAGATCAAATGAAGTATCGCTTGTTGCTACGTCTTTTGGAATGTATCCAGCTTCATAGAATTTGTGAAGAGTCTTCAAGTGTTCTTTAAAGCGAGGCACTTCGTAACGGTTTACGATCTTAGTAGTGTCACCTTCAAGGTCAATAACGAATGGAAGTCCATTTGGAACTGGGTAGTCAAAGTTATCAGATGGGATGAAGTTCTTAGTAACCGCAAATGGTACTACATCTGGAGCTTTTTCTTTGATTTGTTTCAAGACTGGCTCAAGTGTTTCATATGAAGTGACACCTGAAATATCGATACCGTATTTAGCAAGAAGAGTTCCGTTGAAGGCGAAGTTTTGAGATGATGCAACGTTGGCTGCAACTGGAACTGCGTAAATTTTACCGTTAATGCTGTTACCTTTGATGTATGCTGGGTCAAGTGCTTTGTAAAGCTCTGCCCCTTCTTTCTTATACAAGTCAGTCAAGTCAGCATAGGCACCTTTTTGAGCATTTACAACATAGTTAGATGCAAAGGCGATATCGTAGTTTTCACCAGATGATGTGATAACTGACATTTTCTTATCATAGTCACCCCATCCAAGATATTGGATATCCAACTTAGCACCAACTTTTTCTCCAATGATTTTGTTAGCATTTTCTAGCAATTCATCCAAGTTATCTGGTTTGTCACCGATTTGGTACATTTTGATAACAGGTTTTTCACCTGAAGCCGAATCAGCAGCTTTCTTGTTGTTACCTGAAAGGTTTCCACAAGCAGCGAGACCAGCAGCCAAAGCGACTACACTAGCAGATGCAAAAGCATATTTTTTCCAGTTTTTCATGACAAAAACTCCTTTTTTTATTTTTAAACTTATAAACAATGTAATGATCTTAACTTCACGCAAGGGAAGTTTGGAAACGAGAAATGTTTTTCTCAATAAGCACTATTCTTTCACACCACCGATAGTCAAACCTTTTACAAAGTAGCGTTGGAAGAATGGATACAAAATCGCGATTGGAAGGGTTGCGACCACAACCATGGCCATACGTCCTGTTTCTTTCGGTAGAGCAACTCCCAATTGACCAGATAGGCCGACTGCTTTGGCGATGTAGTCCATATTTTGTTGGATTTGCATGAGCAAATATTGCAATGGATACAAGTTATCACTCTTGATATAAAGAAGGGCGTTGAACCAGTCATTCCAGAAACCAAGAGCTGTCAAGAGCGTGATGGTTGCGATACCTGGTAGTGACAATGGTAAACAGATTTGGAAGAAGATCCGGGCTTCACTGGCACCATCGATACGAGCAGATTCTAGAATAGCTTCTGGAATGGTCTTCTTAAAGAAGGAACGCATCAAGATGATGTTAAATGGTGAGAGGAGCATTGGAACAATCAAGGCCCAAACTGTATCACCAAGTTGAAGCAAACGAGTGACCACGATATAGCCTGGTACCAAACCAGCATTGAACAACATACTAAGAAGGGCAAAGATCGTAAAGAATCTGCGATACTTAAAGGTTGTCCGTGAAATGGCGTAAGCATAAGTTGTTGTGATAAAAACGTTTGTGATAGTCCCCACCACTGTTACAAAGACTGAGATGAAGAGGGCTTGGAGGATTTTATCCTTAAACTGTGCCAAGAACTCAAAACCGTCTAATCCAAATTGGGATGGGAAGAAGCTATATCCATTTTGAAGGATACTCTTTTCATCTGTCACCGAAATAACAATAACGAATACGAAGGGTAGGATACAAGAGAGGGCGATCAAACCAGAAATGGTACTGAAGAAGATATCTGCTTTCTTACTGAAGGAGTGAATGCCGACATTATCAATTTTTTCTTTTTTAATTTTCTTTTCTGCCATATTCTCCTCCTTTCTAGAACAAGGCTGAGTTTGAATCAACTCGTCTTGCAAGTAAGTTTGATAGGATAACCAAAAGCAAACCGACTACTGATTGGTAGAGACCTGCCGCTGAAGCCATCCCGATATCCGCTGTCTGGGTCAAACCATTATAAACATATACGTCCAAGACGTTGGTTACGTTATAAAGCTGACCAGCATTGTGGGGGATTTGGTAAAAAAGACCAAAGTCTGCACGGAAAATATTTCCGACTGCCAGTATGGTCAATACAGTTACCAACGGTGTCAACTGCGGAATGGTTACATTGCGAATTCGTTGCCATTTGCTGGCTCCGTCTACTGTCGCTGCTTCGTAGTAGGTTGGATCAATTCCCATGATTGTCGCATAGTACATGACACTGCTATATCCAAAACCTTTCCAAATACCTAGGAAAAGTAGGAGATATGGCCAGATGCCCAAGTCAGCGTAGAAATTGATTTCCTTCATTCCGATAGATTCTAGGAAATGGTTGAACACCCCTTTATCAATGTTTAGGAAGGCATCTGTAAAGAAACTGATGATAACCCAAGACAAGAAGTAAGGGAACAACATAGAAGTTTGGAAGATCTTAACCATTCTCTTAGAGCGGAGTTCACTGAGGATAATCGCAATCCCTACAGATACAATCAAACCAATAAAGATAAAGCCTAGATTGTAGAGGACAGTATTTCGTGTGATAATAAAGGCGTCTTTTGAACTAAATAAGAATCTGAAATTATCGAGTCCGACCCATTTACTATTCATGATACTATCTATGAAACCATTACTGGTCATGTGGTAATCTTTAAAGGCAACCACGTTCCCAAATACTGGAATGTAGAAGAATAGAATCAACCAGAGTGCCCCTGGCAAAACCATCAAGAGAAAAATCCAGTTATCTCTCAAGGTTTTTGAAAACTTATTCATAATTTCCTCCCTTTTTTATTTTGATACCCATCTAAAAATTCCTTTTTAGAATTTTGATAACGATTACATTATTAGTATACTCCTATTTGTAGGTTAGGTTAAACTACTAATTATAGAAAAAACTCCACAAATTATTTTATGTGGAGTACTTTTGAAGAAAGGGATGTTTCACGAGAAACACTCTGAGTAATAGCACGGTGTTCTTGTTCCTTATGTCGTGTAGATGGTTGAAGCTGTCGCAATGGTATGCCACTGGTTGGCTGTTGTGGCTGCGAAGTCCTTGTCTGCGTAGAAGTCAGTAAATGGCAGAATTTCCACTTCTAACTCATCGATGCGGTCCAGCTGACCAGCCAGATAAGCTTCGATACGGCTTTCTGCTCGCTTAATGCGTTGCAAGAGTCCGCCCATGCGGATATCGACTGTATCCAAACCAAAGACCTTGTTTTCCTTCAACCATTGATGGCTAAAGAGGGCATGGAAGTCTTCAATTTGGCTTCTGAGTTCTGGTAATTCTTGTCTTGCGATTTCTTGCAGACTTTCTTTATCATCTGCTTGATAGGCTTGACGAATGCGCCGTCCCACATCGACTTTGCTACTTAAAATAGCATTCAACTGGGCCTGCGTTTCAAAGAGGTAGGCATAGTTGCCAGCTTTTTCTTTAATGTCAGCAAGCGTCTCAGCAGCCTGAGCGAAGTGCGGTTTGTCCTGTTCAGGTGTCATGTGTCGGTCAAGGATCGGACAGAGAACATCCTGATAAAAGACATAGCGGTTAGGATTGATCCCGCTGAGATTACCTGGTAGGTCTGGCAAGAGATTAGCCAGGTCAATCTGCATAAAATCTTCAACCGATAAACCTGTATTGGTCTTGAAGTGAGTAGACAAACGGTCTAGGTCATTGCGGTAGCTTAGTTCTGCCCAGATTTGCAAGCTTGGTAGGATAGAAAACTGAGCGGTCTCACCACCATTGTCCCCCCAACCAGTTACGATGACTTCTTTAATCTGATTAGAACGACAGGCTTTATTGGCCTCTATAGCAATAAGACGGCTGAAATGGTTGTTGGGCGTAAAACCAATCCACTTCCAAGCCCCGCCTGCAAAGGCGATATCTTGGCTAATCTTGTGGTGATTGCGGAAGTTACGGTTGTATTTTTCCTCACTGTCCTGATAATAGTCCCAGTAAACCAAAGTCACTCGGTCTTTGAGACGATCTAGGTAGACACGAGTTTCTTCTGGAATTTCCACATCACGGTCGTACTGGCCATCTGCTGACATAAGTTTAAAGAACATATCGCTCCACATCTGGCAGTGGAAACCATATTTGTCAGCAATATCTAGCACGCGCTCCAAGTGTTGGCACATGAGGAGACTACGATCCACAACACCGTTCAGGATCAGGTAGCGTCCCAAGCCAACCAAGTGGGCTTCATCCATCCCAATATTGACCTTGCGAGTTTGCAGTTTAGACAGAGTAGCAAACATGCCATCAATCAGGTTATAAACTTTTTCTTCGCCGATAAGAAGAATATCCTCCACATCACGGAGTTGCTGGACTTCTTTGACACCCCATTTAACAAAGGCTGACAAGTGGGCCAAAGTCTGGATACATGGCACAAAGGTCATGTCAAACTGCTGGGCATAGGTTTCGATTTCCTGCAACTCCTCTGCTGAATAAGCCCCGCGGAAATAGCCAAAGTAAGGCTGCCCTTCAATCTGGTAAGTGTCTTCCATGTAAAGCTCAAAGGTTGAGTAGCCCATGAGAGCCAAGAGCTCAATCATCTGCTTGGCAGAAGCCACATTCAGCACCGCATTTCGGGAACAGTCTGCCATGTAGGCTAGATCTTCGTAAGCTGCTTGTTCTTCAATCTCCACCTTGTCACCTTCTGCTAGAGCTGTTGCCAACAAGGATAAGGCACGGTAGAGTTGGTGGGATTTGCGGTAGGTCAATTGATAGTGACTACCCTCACCCTTAATAGAGATAGAGACTTGGTCAGACTGAGCGACTGCTACCTCTACATCTGGCAGAGAAATGTGAGTTTTTAATACTTCAATAGCTTGCGCTTGTTTGGTACTAAGTCCTGTAAATCTCACCATTGATTTTCCTCCTGTAGCCAGTTGACAAGGGCACCGTAGAGATTGGCATCTGCATGATAGGTGCAGGATTGGATAACTGGTGCGACCGTGTATTCTTCGTAGGTATCAACAAAGTCTTCAACAGCTTCCTTGACACCTTGGATAAAATCTGGATTTTGACTGATAGAGCCTCCCAGACTAATAACATCTGGATCAATCAGATACTGAATATTGAGTAAACCTTGAGCCAGATTGCGGTTCATGCGCTCAATAGCTTCTTTGCAAAGGGTATTTCCTGCTGCAGCCTCTTGGTAAATCTTGCGACCGTCCCAGTCAGTCTGACCAGATTTTTCAATCACGTAGCGAACCATATTCCCAGTTGACGCTAGTTGCGACCAGTTGTTGAGCTTTTCAGCAGGGGCAAGGGTGGTCATGTAGCCAAATTCTCCACCCAGGCCGTGGCGACCTCGATGAAGTCTACCATTGATAATCATGGCTCCGCCAATCCCTGTCCCAATCACGACACAGGCTGCATTTTCAAGTTCTGGATGAGCTAGCAGTTCACTAAGTCCAACGCAGTTGGCATCATTTTCTAGATGAACAGGTAGCTGATAAGAGCTAAGTGCCTTATACCAAGAAAAGCCATGGATGTAGGGCACAGCACTGAAGCCATCAATCACACCTGTCTCTTGATTGACCGCACCTGGAACGCTCATAGCAATCCCGCTATAATCCTGCTCTGACAAGCGTTGATCTAACCAAACTAGTAAATCCTCCAAATTTTCTGGTGTTGGGATACTTGTCTTATCTAGTATTTTTCCATCAGGAGTCAGACTAGCAAACTTAATACCAGTCCCTCCGATATCAATCGTTGCAATGGTCATTGTTTTTACCATAAAAAGGGGCGAATCAGCAGTTAGTCCTTACTTTTTCGCCCCTCCTTTCTTTTTATGTTTACTTTTTGAAATTAAATTTCTTCTTTTTTGATGAATTCTGTACGAATCTCTTGTGGTGAAATGAGGCCTCTATGAACTGGGTATGGTCGTTCAAGTAGGTCAAGGAAGAGATGTTGACTTTCTGGTACACGTACATTTTCACTACACATATTGTAGTAACGAAGCACATAGCCTTCTTCATTTTCAGCTACCTTA
This sequence comes from Streptococcus sp. 20925_1_69, assembly GCF_041432365.1. GTDB lineage: Bacteria > Bacillota > Bacilli > Lactobacillales > Streptococcaceae > Streptococcus. The sequence goes on along the minus strand of NZ_JAPVZL010000003.1, from coordinate 7,875 downwards.
AAGGCTGTTGGACAGATTTGCGGTATGCTGAGAACCGAATGGCTCAAGAAGCTACCAGTCGCAGCCACGCTTCCTTCTTGTCTAGCAACCTGAATACTGGTAAATGGTGTCTGCAAGGCTTTAGCACGACGGAAAGCTGAGAAGCGTTCTTGGGCTTGGTGGCACTCAAGCGCAAACTCGACTTCAAACTCACGCAAGCATTGGGCTTCTGGTGTTGGGAAGTAGCCCCAGTCACCCAACTCACCTGATGCACGCAGAATAGTCACTGCAATAGTATCATCTCCTAAAATTTCGTATTCGTTCAATCCCTTATTGGATACAGTCACACCTTTTTCATCATCATAAAGGCTAACAAAGGCTTGTTGGTGTTGAGGATTTTCAGGATTTTCCCATGAAGCAGCTGGTTTGTTTGGTCGTGTCACCACCTCATAGATGCTTTCAGAATCATTGCTTGGACGCGTGTTATGAGTCTTGACCAAGAGACGGATACGGTGGTCTTTGGCAGTGTTAGTAAAGCGAGTCTTGCAACGGATTTGTGGATTATCAACGAAAACAGTCATCTCAGTTTCCAGAGGAATGCTTGTCAACTCTTCTGAACGTCCAGCTTCACGCTTCATAAACTCGATGATACCTTTTTGTTCTTCTTCTAGCTTTTCGTCCGCACTGACAGGCACGGTCAACTCATGTTTGAGCAAAATCTTAGCATATCGAGCTGTGTTTTCCAAGACCTCGTAGCCCTTAAGCTCTGCATAGATAGGCTCTGTTCCTTTTGGTTGGAAATAGATATACTCGTTTCCGATGTCACCACGGTCCTCAAAACGGATAAAATCTTCATAGGCTTCGTGAGTTGTCTTGTCATAGACTGTGATGTTGTCATCCACACTCACCGTTACAAATGGCGTATCAATCACTCCGTTTTGGTAAATACCGTCGCGGTGTTCTTGTTCTCCTTCCAGCAATTGGAAGGTTGTCCAAGAAAGCGGCGCTAGGTGAACTGGAATGGTCACACGCACTTGTCGAGCAATACGAGCTTGGCGGAACTTGTCTTTTGGTAAATCATACTCAAAATTAGCCCCAATATCCTCGATTTTAGCTCCTACAGGACGCCCATCCAAGTCCTCCACACGGTAGCTTGGCAAGGTAAGAGCAGCCATCTTCTTGTAGCCTTCTGTTGGGTGCAATTCCTTAAAATCACAAGTCGCCACATCAATCACTGTGCTGACAGTATCAACCTTATCATGCAATCCTGTGTTAATGACAGTAAAGAGATAATCACTTTGAGCCTTAGCTGTAGCGATTTTGCCCTTCCACTCGTTAAGAAGGTTAGTCTTGACAAAGTTTCCTACTTGGTTGACCTTGGCAAAACGAGTTTCCATCTCGCGGTGAACTTCGTCCACGCTACAGCCACAGATACTATCATGCGGCGCATTTTGCAAAAGAGTTTTCCAAGCATAGGTCAACTGGTCCTTGTGGTTATGCCCACCAGTGATAATAGTCAAGGGTTCTACAACTTGCTCTAGGAGGTTGCTATTTTCTTGGAAGGCTTGTTTGAGATAAATGCGGGATGAAGAAGTGTTGGCAAGTGTGTACCAGCCATCTGTTTCCTGACTTGTCAACTCGCCTGTAACCGTTGATAACTGCTCTGGAAGCGCACCTTCCACAGCTTGAACATATTCATCAAAAGAACTATGAACAAAGGTTACATCTGGGAAGAGTTCATTTGCCACACGAATGGCTTCGCTCAGATTTTTCTGTACAGGCTGGTGATCACAGCCGTTCATCATCAACCATTGGTTGGTCGAAGCATAGTCACGAACGTCTGCCAGTTTTTGTTTCCAGAAGGTCAAGGCCTCGTCTTTATCCACTGGAATTTCATTCCCATTACTATACCAGTTGGCAAAGAGGATACCGAGAACACGACTTCCGTCCGCACCCTGCCAGTACATTTCTGAAAACTGGGAAGTAAACTGCTCATCTTCGAGAACTTGGTTGTCAAATCCAATCGGCTTCACACCACGCCCAAAGGCTGCCACGTGAATGCCTGATTTCTGTAGGATTTGAGGCGCTTGTCCCATGTTCCCAAAGGTATCTGGGAAGTAGCCAATCTGAGTAGATTTGCCCCACTTTGCAGCTTCCTGCTGACCAATCAAGGTATTGCGGATATTGGCTTCACTTGAAATCAAGTAGTCATCTTGCAAGATGTAAAAAGGACCAATTTTAAGTTTTCCTTCGTCGATGTATCGTTGGACTTTGTCGCGATTTTCAGGGCGAATTTGCAAGTAGTCGTCAAGGACAATAGTTTGTCCATCCAAGTGGAAACTCTTGAACTCAGGGTCATTTTCAAAGAGATCAAAAAGATTGTCAAATAATTCCACCAACTGCATACGGTGGCTTTCAAAAGGTAAATACCACTCACGATCCCAGTGACTATGTGAGATAATATGTACGACAACATTTTCCATGAAGTAAAACCTCATTCTAAATTTAAATTTTTATTGTTAACGTTTTAAATGTAAAGGTGTGATTCTGACAAGAATCGGTTGCGCTAATACTCAATAAAAATCAAAGAGCAAACTAGGAAGCTAGCCGCAGGCTGCTCAAAGCACAGCTTTTAGGTTGTAGATAAAGCTGACATAGTTTGAAGAGATTTTCGAAGAGTATAAAGCGTGTTCCTTAACGGATATCCAAGTAATCCAAGACCAATTCACAGAACATCATGTTGGCCCAAGAGAACCATTCACGAGAGTAGAGGGTCGGATCATCTACGTGGAAGCTTTCATGCATAACACCTGTACCACCATCGCAAGCAACCAGCTGATCCAGCAAGAATTTTTTCTCTGCCTTATCTCTTGTTGTCAAACCTTGGATAGACAGAGCGATTGGCCAGATATAGCGATAGAAGGTATGAGAACTTCCGAGACCGCTAGCGTATTCTCCTTGGTAGAAGTAGGGATTTTCCGGGCTCAGAATGGTACGACGAGTGGCTTGATAAACTTCATCATCGACTGAACAGTAGCCCAGATAAGGCGCAGCCAGCAGACTTGGTACGTTTGGATCATCCATGATGCTAGCATTTCCCAAACCATCCACTTCAAAGGCATAAATCTTTTCGCCCTTGCTGTTGGTGGTGTAAGCGTAGTTGTCGATTCCTTCTTGAATCTCAGTCTGGAGACGATTGGCATCAGCAATAACACTCTCGCTATCAGCTAGGTTTAATGCTGCGAAGATCTCTTGCACATACCCCAAGACTACTACAGCAAACATATTTGATGGTATCAAGTAACTATACTGACAGCAGTCATCGCTTGGACGAAAAGCTGACCAGGTCATGCCTGTCACTGCAAAATCAGGTCCAAAGCCATCATTTACCAAGGTGTCTTCCTTACGATCGGTATCACGAACAAAACGATAAGGAGAGTTCTTGTGGTCTTGTTCCACTGTCCAAAGATGGAGAATTTCCTTAGTCGCTGCGACAAAAGTCTCATCAAACTGGCTAGTCTCGCCAGTCTCTTTCCAGAGGAGATAAGCCAACTGCAAAGGATAGCAAAGCGAATCCACCTCATACTTGCGTTCCCAAATCCAGCCATTCAGGTCGGTATGGTCTGTCTCGTGGTGCCCCTTCCAGTTTTCCTCGATGTTGAAGGAATTGGCATAAGGATCCTTGAGTATCAAGGTCATCTGACGTTTGACCAAACCTGAGATGGTCTGACGCAAGAGGGCATCCCTTTTAGCCACATGCAGGTAGGGTCTGAGTTGGGCTGTCGAATCCCGAAGCCACATAGCAGGAATATCCCCAGTCAAGACAAAAGTTGAACCGTCTTCGAGAATTTCAACCGTATTGTCCAAAGTGTCAGTGTAGCAACGTTCAAAGACATCCACCCACTCTGGATGGTCCTTAGCCCGCTCCGCTACTTCATCTAGCCACTCTCTAACAATTTCTTTCGAATAAATCATCGTGCAGTATCCTCTTTCAAACAAGTTTCATTTTCAGTATATAGCTTTTGAGACAGAAAATACATACACAAATGATAGTCATTTTTCTACAAAATAGTTATCTTTAAAACTCCTTTTCTAAAGGCTATCTTTTTCTGATATAATGTAGAAAAACAGCCAAAGGAAAGACTATGAAACCACTACTTGAAACCATCGATACCCGCTTTGGAACTGCCAGCAAGCATGCCTTTTCTCGGGGAAATACCCTGCCATACACAGACGTTCCTTTTGGGATGAATTACTTTGTGCCCCAGACCAGTGACCAAGAGGGATCTTGGTTTTTTGATCCGCATCTGCCTATCTTTCAGGGGATTCGATTAACCCACCAGCCCAGCCCTTGGATTGGAGACTACTCTTGGCTCCTTCTAACACCTGTCACAGGCCAACTAGGTGGAGACAGCCTCTTCCATCGTCAGTCTTCTTATGATATAGACAAGGCCTCTTTCCAACCCCATTATCTAAAAATTTTCTCCCTGCGCTATCAGATTGAAACCCAGCTCACACCGACTTGCTACGGTGCTTCTATTCGTTTGGAGCAAAAGCAAGGCAAAACCCTCTCCCTCTATCTTCACGCAGCAGATGAACTGACCGTGGAGCAAGTAGATAAGCGAACTCTTGCCCTACGACAAGAAGGAAAAACTGAAACCAACAAAAATCCACTGATACTGTTCACATCCCTGAAAATGAATACGGATATCCTTGCTATCAGCCAAGAAGGTGGAGACTGGCGAATTGACTTAGCAGATAGTCATGCTGAAATTCAGCTAGGGACTTCTTTCATCTCTCCTTCTCAAGCACTGCTTAATCTACCTCAAGAAGATTTTAATAGCTGTAAAGCAAATGCACAAGCGGACTGGGAAAATCTCCTCCATCGTTTTGACATTATAGAGACAGGAGAAGCTGACCGAACCTTCTTTGATCACTGTCTCTACAGACTCTTCCTCTTTCCTCAAACTTTTTATGAGATTGATGAATCAGGACAAGCCATCCACATGGATCTGGCTACTGGAACTGTCAAACCCGGTATCCTCTTCAGCAACAATGGTTTCTGGGATACCTTTCGCACCACCTTCCCCCTCTTTGCCCTTATCATACCGGAACACTATCACCGCTTTTTAGAAGGTTTCCTCAATAGCTACCGCGATACTGGTTTTCTCCCAAAATGGCTAGCCCCAGATGAACGTGGCATGATGCCCGGTACTCTGCTAGATGGCATTATCGCAGATAGCGCCTGCAAGGACATGGCTCCCGATTTAGAGAAAGAACTCCTCCAAGCCATGCTGGAGACAGCCACCAAGTCCGACCCTCTCGGCATCAATGGTCGTCACGGACTATCCCAATACCAAGAATTAGGTTATCTCTCTACCGACCACCACGAAAGTGTCAGTCACACTCTTGACTATGCCTATAGCGACTTTTGTATCGCCAGCTGTGCCAAAAAACTAAGAAAAATAGAAATCGCTGAAACCTACAAGGCCGCATCTCAAAATTACCGCCATCTATTTGATGCTGAGACAGGTTACATGCGAGCGCGTGATAGTCAAGGCAACTTCCGCCCTGACTTCTCTCCTTATAGTTGGGGACGTGATTATGCCGAATGCTCTGCCATCCAAGCAACTTTAGGCGTCCTCCACGACATCCCAGGCTTAATCCAACTTATGGGTGGAAAAGAAGCCTTTAGCAACTATCTTTTGAAAACCTGTCAAGATGCTCCTCTCTTTGAGACAACAGGCTATGGTTACGAAATTCACGAAATGAGCGAGATGGCTACTGCTCCTTTTGGACAAATAGCCATTTCCAACCAGCCGAGCTTCCACATTCCTTATCTATTCCGTTACAGCAACTACCCTAACTACACTGCCCTTCTCATCAAGACTCTCCGTCAGAAAGCCTTTCATCCAAGCTGGGAAGCCTATCCTGGCGATGAAGACAATGGCAGTCTCTCAGCCTGGTACATCTGGTCAGCTCTCGGATTCTATCCAATCTGTCCAGGCAAGCCCAGCTATGATCTCGGAATTCCTCTCTTTGACCACCTCCGTATCTACCTTGCTAAAGAAAATAAATGGCTAGATATTCATACTGAGCAAAACCACAGCCACTTCAACTTTGTCAAAGAATGCCGACTGGACACAACTCTAGTATCAACTATTCAACACCAAGACCTCCTAAAAGCTGACCAACTAACCTTTACACTTAGCTGGTTGCCAAGTCATCCGTCCACTTCCTGAAATGCAAAAATCTCCTAGCAGACTTTCCTGCTAGGAGATTTTCTTATGAGAGGTACTTATTTAAGCTTTGAAAATCGGATTTATCATCTGATGTTTATCAAACAATCTACCAATTAAGCTTCTTCGTCTTCTTTACGACGACGGCCTGCAAGACCAAGACCAAGTAATGCACTTGCGGCTGCTGCTACCATAGCTACAGTAGAATCTGCTGTACCTGTATTTGGCAACTCTTTAGCTGCTTTACGCTCATTTGCTTGTGCTGATGCTGTTTGACCAGCATTAGCTGAACTTCCATTGTCTGCAGAAGGACGTTGTTTAAAGATATCTTTAGCTACGATTGTGTAAACTTTACCATCTTTAGTAATTACAGTTGCGTTTCCTGCTTTGTCGAAGATAACTTCTACTACATCAGCATTTGCTCCTTTAATCTTAGCTTTTGCAGCTTCTTTTTCTGCATCTGTTAAGTTATTGAAGTCTGCTACTGTTTCTTTTTCGAAGTCAACGTTGATGTTTTCACCATTGTTCTTAGCTGCAACATCTTTAGCATCTTTAACTAATTGAGCTGCTGGAATTGTTGCTGTCTTACCTTCTGGTGTTGTTACTGTCGCATTTCCGTTTTCGTCTACTACTACAGTTGATCCTGGGTTGACTGCTTTAATTGATTCTTTAACTTTTTCAATTTCATCAGCTGTTAATTTAGCTTTATCTCCAACTAACACTCTAGTTGCTGGTGTGTTTACACCATTTTGTTGAGTTGGATCAGTTAATTTATCTTCTGGAATTACTAAGTCAAGTTCTGGGATTACTAATACTGTTCCATCACCTTTAGTAACGATTACATCACCTTTATCATTTACTACTACAGTTGATCCTGGATTTACATCCTCTACTGCTTTCTTAACTTTTGCTTTTTCTTCATCTGTTAAGTTAGCTGGATCCTTAACTACTGTCTTAGTTGCTGGTGTGTTTGCACCATTTCCTGCATTTGCTTTACCTGCATCTGCTGCTGACTTAGTTAAGTCTGTTGCTGGAATTGTTGCTGTTTTACCTTCTGGGGTTGTGACTGTTGCGTTTCCTTTATCGTCTACAACTACTGTTGCATCTGGGTTTACAGCTTTAACTTTATCTTCGATCGCTTTCTTCTCTTCTGGAGTTAAGTTAGCTGGATTTTTAACTTCTACCTTAGATGCTGGTGTGTTTACTGCATTTCCTGCATTTGCTTTATCTGCATCTGCTGCTGACTTAGTTACGTCTGCTGCTGGAATTACGGCTGTATTTCCTTCTGGGGTTGTGACTGTTGCGTTTCCTTTATCGTCTACTACAACTTTAGATCCTGGGTTGACTGCCTCAATTGCTTTCTTAACTTTTGCTTTTTCTTCATCTGTTAAGTTGGCTGGATCTTTAACTTCTACCTTAGCTGCTGGTGTGTTTACTGCATTTCCTGCATTTGGTTTAGTTGCAGCTTCTGGATTTTTCGTCAAGTCTGCTGCTGGAATTACGGCTGTCTTACCTTCTGGAGTTGTAACTGTCGCATTTCCTTTATCATCTACAACTACTGTTGCATCTGGATTTACAGCTTTAACTTTATCTTCGATCGCTTTCTTCTCTTCTGGAGTTAAGTTAGCTGGATCTTTTACTGCTGTCTTATCTGCTG